>NZ_JBIUWN010000036.1:0-56620 GCF_044743485.1 Pseudomonas sp. NPDC087614
GCTTGCCCGGGTGGTATTTGCTCTGTTGAAAAACCAGAGCGAATACTCCCCTAAAGCGGTTTAGGGGCTAGGCATGAACCATAGAATCTCCCACACAATTTCTCACCCCTCCATCCGGCCTTCTGCCAGCCCCTGACTACACTGGAATTCGCCCCCAGACAAAAACCCTGACGCGCACACTGGACAGTCCGCGCCGGCAGGTTCACCTTAGGGGCGCTGTCGTCCAATTCCTAGAAAGTCTGGAGTCCTTATGTCGCTTACCCCTGAGCTGGTTGCCGAACTGGAAGTCCTCGCACTCTTCAACCTGGACAGTTCCCAGGAAGGTTTGAAAATTCATCAGACCGCTGCCCCGAAACACATCGCCGCTGCCAAACGCCTCTTCGAAAAAGAACTGACCGACCAGCCTGATGGCGGGTATCTGACCAGCCTGGGTCGCGATGCTGCGCAAAACGTGCAAACCGTGCTGACGATTCTGAGAGAGCAAGAAACCGCCTGACCCTCCCCGACTTTGCCCACGGGAACTCCTGCCACGGGATTTCCGCGGGCCCATCCGTTCGCCAGCCGTCACCTCGCGATATAAATCTGACGTCAAAAAACAAATTCAGCTTAAAAGTCCCTCTGTGCAAAGGCTAAACTGCCCCACATTCCGAGCCCCTTAACGTCCGAGCCCGCGAGCCGGTTTGAGCTGACATGACGCGCACCCACGAAATCCGCCCCGACCTGGACGAGGGAATTGACCGCAAGGTCCTCAGCCAACTGCGTGCGCGTTTTCTCAAACTCAATGAAGGTCGTCTGGGCCGCGCACTGGAAGGTCTGTCGACGCGCCAGCAAAGCGTGCTGACGCTGTTGCCGCTGTTCTTTCATGTCAATCATCCGCTGCTGCCGGGCTACGTTTCAGGCGGCACGCCGGCGGGCCTGTCCAATTACGAGCCAGACGCCAACGCCCTGGCCGAAGCCCAACGCCTGACCCGATCGTTCTCCTACAAGCCGCGCCACGGCAGTAATCCACCGCGCCCGATTCACGGCCTGTTCCTGATGGGCAGCCTCGGCACGCTGGCCCAGGCCGATCAGAGCGACATGGACGTGTGGGTCTGCCACGCGCCGGACCTGAACGAAAGCGAACTCGCCGAGTTGCGCAAAAAATGTCAGTTGCTGGAAACCTGGGCGGCTACCCAGGGCGCCGAGGCGCATTTTTTCCTGATCGATCCGGTCCGCTTCGTCAAAGGTGAGCGCGACACCCAGCTCAGTTCCGAAGACTGCGGCACCACTCAGCACTATCTGCTGCTGGACGAGTTCTACCGCACCGCAATCTGGCTGGCCGGGCGCACGCCAATCTGGTGGCTGGTGCCGGTTTACCAAGAAACGGCCTACGATACTTACACTCACACGCTGATTTCCAAGCGCTTCATCCGCGCCGACGAGACCCTCGACCTCGGACATCTGGCGACGATTCCGCCGGGGGAGTTCATCGGCGCCGGGTTGTGGCAGCTGTTCAAGGGCATCGAGTCACCCTACAAGTCGGTGCTCAAACTGCTGCTGACCGAGGTCTACGCCAGCGAACACCCCAAGGTGCATTGCCTGAGCCTGCGCTTCAAGCAAGCGGTGTTCGCCAACCGGCTGGATCTGGATGAACTGGACCCGTACATGGTCGTGTACCGGCGCATAGAGGAATACCTTACCGCCCGCAACGAGCCAGAGCGCCTGGAACTGGTGCGCCGAGCGCTGTACCTGAAGGTCAACCGCAAACTCACTGGCAATAGCCGCACTCAGAGCTGGCAGCGCGCCTTGCTCGAACGTCTGGCCAGCGAGTGGCATTGGGATCAACGGCAACTGGCGCTGCTCGATAGCCGTAGCCAGTGGAAAGTCCGTCAGGTCAGCGCCGAACGCCGGGCGCTGGTCAACGAGTTGAATTACAGCTATCGCTTCCTGACCCAGTTCGCCCGTACCGAACAGACCGTCAGCCTGATCAACAAACGCGACCTCAACGTTCTCGGTCGTCGTCTATATGCAGCCTTCGAGCGCAAGGCTGACAAGGTCGAGTTCATCAACCCCGGCATCGCCCCCGATCTGGCCGAAGACACCCTGACGCTGGTGCAGTCGCCGAACAAAAAAGAGCCGGGGCAAACCCAGTGGGGGTTGTACAACGGCAGCCTCACGGCACTTGAGTGGGAACACTTCGCGCCGATCAAGCGCAGTCGCCAGCTACTCGAACTGCTGACCTGGTGCCACCGCAACGGCGTGATTGACAGCAGTACCCGACTGGCCCTGCACCCGGGCACGAGTGACCTGAGCGAGTTCGAGCTGTTCAACCTGCTCGGCAGCCTGCAACAGAGCATCGCCCTGCCCTTGCCCACGGTGGCGGAAGAGCCCTTGCTGCGCGCCGCCGTGCCCGGCGAAGTGCTGATTCTGGTCAATGTCGGCGTCGACCCGCTCAAGCATCACCGTGACCTGAACATCGTGATGACCACCGAACGCACCGACTCGCTGAGCTACGCCGGGGTACGCGAAAACCTCGTGCTGACCCTCGATCAGGTCACGCTCAATAGCTGGAACGAAGTGCTGGTCAACCGCTTCGACGGCCCTCATGCGTTGCTTGATTGCCTGCGCGACTATCTCAACAACCTGCCTCGCGGGCCGATGCAACCGTCGCTGAAGGTGCGTTGTTTCTGCCACAACCGCGCGCAGTTCATCGCCCGCCGTGTTGAAGAAATCGTCGACACGGCACAGCATCTGTTGCTCAGCGAGTTGAATCACCGCTACCTGATTCAGGTGCAGCAGCACTATCACGTTCTGGAGTTGGTGCCCGGCCAGGTCAACCATGTCGCCCTTGCCACCCTGCCCGCCTTGCTCGACTACCTCGGCGAAGAACAGCCGAGCTACAGTCCGTTGCATCTGGACCCGATGGCGCTCGAGGAACATGACCTGGCGCTGATCCTGCCGATGGGTCAGCCCGAGTGCATTCAGGTGTTCTACCGGATCACCGAGCAACAGGCCGAGTTGTACGTGCTGGATGAGTTCAACGCATTGTGGCAACAACATTTGCCGTATCACGACGAACAGAGTCTGCTGGTGCCGCTGCAACGATTCCTGCAATCGATCCAGTTCCGGCGTGAAGCGGTGCTGCCGATGGATGCAGGCTCGGCTGCCAGCTTCGAGACGTTGTATTACCAGTTATTGCCGTCTGGCCCGGGACGGGCGCGGCGGGTCGAAGCGCGGCCAGCACCGCAGACACCGGTCAACAAACCGTTCTACGACGTGCAGGCAATTGTCGGCAAAGCCGCACCGGGGCAAGTGCAGGTCACGCTGTATTGCAATCAACGGGAATTCAGCGAGCTGGAACATGGCGACCAACTGTTCAGCGTGGTCGCCCGGGAAATCGTCGAACAGCGCCGCGAGACCGAGCGCTATCGCTGCTACATCACCGACCTGGACCTGTCGGGCCTGCTCGGTGATGGGCAAAGTTCAAGCAATCTGTATCTACGCTACAAGGCGGATCTGGAGCGCGCCCTGAACGAGGCGCTCGAACAGGTCTGAGGCAGGCTTATTCGCGGAAATCGCCGCCGTTGGCCGGCTGCGATTCGACTTCCAGCAAGGTCAGTTTCAGGGTCTTGCCACCGGGTGCCGGCCAGTCGATGTGCTGACCGACCTTCAGGCCCAGCAGCGCACTGCCAACCGGCGCCAGAATCGAGATCTTGCCTTCATCGGCGTTGGCATCCTTGGGATAGACCAACGTCAGGTGATAATCCTTGCCGCTGCTTTCTTCGCGGCAATGCACGCGGGAGTTCATCGTGACGACATCGGCAGGCACTTCTTCGTGGCTGACCAGGGTATCGGCGCGATCCAGTTCGGTTTGCAGCGCGATAACGCCCGGCAGCGTGTCGTCCAGGCTGTCGATCAGGCGCTCCAGACGCTGCACGTCCAGACGAGTAAGGGTGATGGAAGGTGCGGTCATGATCCGAGCAGACTCCTTTCTTCTGCACACAAAAAAAGCAAAACCCCGCCAAAAAAAGACGGGGTTTTCATCAGGCCTCGATGGGTTGAGGCGTGTTCGGACACTATCACAGCTCAAAAAATATACAAGTCACGCCCTTGTGGCGCGACGTTGCTGTGCCTGCGCGCAAATCACCCGCCGCCGCTCATCGTCTGCCGAACGCCACTCACGAATATCTTCGACATGCCGGAAACAGCCGAGGCAGACCTTTTGTTCGTCCAGCCGGCACACCCCGCTACACGGCGAAGGCACCGCCGGACTGATGTTGCTGTAGAGCGGCTTGGGCGGACGAACGGGAGCGGTGTCAGTCACGGAATCACAGACCTTCGAAGTCGAATTCGGCACCGGCCTGCTGCTTGACGATGCGCTCGAGCATTTCGCCCAACTGCTCTTCGCTCTTGTCGCACATCCAGCGCTCGCTCTCTTCGTCGTAGTCGAAGTGGAAACCACCGGACACGGCCGCCAGCCATAGCTGACGCAATGGCTCCTGACGACTGAAGATCAGCTGCGAGCCGTTTTCGAACTTGACGCTCAGCACGCCGGCCGAACTTTCCAGATCGATATCCAGGTCACTTTCATCAAAGATGTCTTCCAGTTTTTCCTGGGTTTCATCGACCAGATCGTGGAAACGGGCTTCGGACAAACTCATTGCGGCAACCTCAAAAAATGTCTGATCAGGCTCAAGCGCCGAAAGATACGGACGCCGCCGGCCGATTGCAAAGGATAACGACCAAGGACCAAACGCACTACCGGCGGGAGCGGGCTTGCTCGCGAAGAGGCCGGCAAGTTCAACCTGTTCTCGGCCTGACACACCGCTTTTGCGAGCGAACCCACTCCCACAGGGCATGATGCGTATCCGTGCCCCCGCCGGACGGGAACCCCGTCGCATAGGCAAGCTGCCGGGTGGCCGGTATACTCCGGCGCAATTAACGCATTTTCAAGGATTTCGCCATGAAGCGCCTGATCTCTTCCCTTGCTGCGCTCGTCGCGGTTGCCTGCCTCGTTTCGGCCTGTGGTCAAAAAGGCCCGCTGTACCTGCCGGATGACGATCAGGACCCGGCCGAGCAAGCCCAGTCTTCGCAAAAGCAGCCGTCCAAAGCACACAAGCACGACGTTTACCAATAAGGGATCGCCATGGACGCTTTTAACTACCGTGGCGGGGAGCTGTTCGCGGAAGGTGTGGCGCTGTCCGCCATCGCCGACCGTTTCGGTACGCCCACCTACGTTTATTCGCGCGCACACATCGAAGCCCAGTATCTGGCCTTCGCCGATGCGCTGGCCGGCATGCCGCACCTGGTCTGCTTTGCCGTCAAAGCCAACTCCAACCTCGGCGTTCTGAATGTCCTGGCCCGCCTCGGCGCCGGTTTCGACATCGTTTCGCGTGGGGAACTGGAGCGCGTACTCGCCGCTGGCGGCAGCCCCGACAAGATCGTGTTCTCCGGCGTTGGCAAAACCCGTGACGACATGCGTCGTGCCCTGGAAGTCGGCGTGCACTGCTTCAACGTCGAATCCACTGACGAACTCGAACGCCTGCAAGTCGTCGCCGCCGAGCTGGGCGTTCGCGCCCCGGTTTCGTTGCGTGTGAACCCGGACGTCGACGCCGGCACCCACCCGTACATTTCCACCGGTCTCAAAGAGAACAAGTTCGGCATCGCCATTGCCGACGCCGAAGACGTGTACGTGCGCGCCGCGCATCTGCCGAACCTGGAAGTGATCGGTGTCGATTGCCACATCGGCTCGCAACTGACGACGCTGCCGCCCTTCATCGACGCGCTCGATCGCCTGCTGGCTCTGGTCGACCGTCTCGGCGATTGCGGCATTCACCTGCGCCACATCGATCTCGGTGGTGGTTTGGGTGTGCGTTATCGCGATGAAGAGCCGCCATTGGCCGCTGACTACATCAAAGCCGTGCGCGAGCGCCTGGACGGTCGCGATCTGGCGCTGGTGTTCGAGCCGGGCCGTTTCATCGTCGCCAACGCTGGCGTGCTGCTGACGCAGGTCGAATACCTCAAGCATACCGAACACAAAGACTTCGCCATCGTCGACGCGGCCATGAACGACCTGATCCGCCCGGCGCTGTATCAGGCCTGGATGGACGTCACCGCCGTCAAACCACGCGACACGGCCGCGCGCAAGTACGACATCGTCGGCCCGATTTGCGAAACCGGCGACTTCCTCGCCAAGGACCGTGAGCTCGCGCTGGAAGAAGGCGACTTGCTGACCGTGCATTCGGCCGGTGCCTACGGCTTCGTGATGAGCTCCAACTACAACACCCGTGGCCGTGCCGCCGAAGTGTTGGTAGACGGTGACAAAGTATTTGAAGTGCGCCGCCGAGAAACCGTGGCCGAGCTGTTTGCCGGCGAAAGCCTGCTGCCGGAGTAACCCATGCTGCTGCGTTTTACCAAAATGCACGGCCTGGGCAATGACTTCATGGTTCTCGACCTGGTCAGCCAGCACGCGCACATTCAGCCCAAACACGCCAAGCAGTGGGGCGACAGGCACACCGGCATCGGTTTCGACCAGTTGCTGATCGTCGAAGCACCGAGCAATCCGGACGTGGATTTCCGCTACCGGATCTTCAATTCCGATGGCTCCGAAGTTGAGCAGTGCGGCAACGGTGCGCGCTGCTTCGCCCGCTTCGTGCTCGACAAGCGCCTGACCGCCAAACGCCAGATCCGCGTCGAGACCAAGGGCGGCATCATCGAACTGGACGTGCGTAACGACGGCCAGATCGGTGTGAACATGGGCGCTCCACGCCTGGTGCCGGCGGACATTCCGTTCGAAGCACCGGCGCAGGCTATCAGCTATCAGCTCGAAGTCGACGGCACCACGGTCGAACTGGCCGCCGTGTCGATGGGTAACCCACACGCCGTGCTGCGTGTGCAGGACATCAACAATGCACCGGTGCATGAACTGGGGCCGAAAATCGAACACCACCCGCGCTTCCCGGCGCGGGTCAATGTCGGTTTCCTCCAGGTCATCGACCGCCACCGCGCGCAGTTGCGCGTCTGGGAACGTGGCGCCGGGGAAACCCAGGCCTGCGGCACCGGCGCTTGTGCCGCGGCGGTTGCTGCAATCAGTCAGGGGTGGATGGATTCGCCGCTGTTGATCGACTTGCCCGGCGGGCGTCTGTCCATTGAATGGGCAGGCCCTGGCCAACCGGTGCTGATGACCGGTCCGGCAGTACGTGTATACGAAGGACAAGTGCGTCTTTGAGTGAGCAGAAGCCATGACCGATAAGCCTCAGGTACCCGCCCGACAGTCCGACGAATCAGCGTCCGAGAGCCTGGAGGCGGCAGCGGTTGCCGCATACCTTGAGGCTCATCCGGACTTCTTCGTCGAACACCAGGAACTGCTGCCGGCGATGCGCATTCCCCACCAACGCGGTGACACCGTGTCGCTGGTCGAACGCCAGATGACCATTCTGCGCGACCGCAACATCGAGATGCGTCATCGCCTTTCGCAGTTGATGGACGTCGCCCGCGACAACGACCGGCTGTTTGACAAGACCCGCCGCCTGATCCTCGCCCTGATGGACGCCAGCAGCCTCGAAGACGTGGTCATCTGCGTCGAAGACAGCCTGCGCCAGGACTTTCAGGTGCCTTTTGTCAGCCTCATCCTGCTTGGCGACAACCCGGCCCCGGTCGGCCGCTGGGTCAGCCACGCCGACGCGCAAACCGCCATCGGCGGCTTGCTCACCGAAGGCAAAAGTGTCAGCGGCACCCTGCGTGAACATGAGCTGGACTTCCTGTTTGGCGAAGAACAGCGCAAGCAGATCGGCTCCACCGCCGTGGTCGCCGTCAGCCATCAAGGTATCCACGGGATTCTGGCCATCGCCAGCCGCGACCCGCAGCATTACAAGAGTTCGGTCGGCACGCTGTTCTTAAGCTACATCGCCGAAGTCATGGGCCGCGTGCTGCCACGGGTCAACAGCTCCCTGCGCTCGGTCCGCTGAGCATGGAACGGCAACTGGACGCTTACTGCGAACACCTGCGCAGTGAGCGACAGGTGTCGCCGCACACGCTGTCGGCCTACCGCCGCGACCTCGATAAAGTGCTCGACTGGTGCATCAAGCAGAACATCGCCAGTTGGAGCGCGCTGGACATCCAGCGCCTGCGCAGCCTGGTCGCTCGCCTGCATTCACAGGGCCAGTCTTCGCGCAGTCTCGCCCGCTTGTTGTCGGCAGTGCGCGGGCTCTATCACTATCTCAATCGCGAAGGCCTTTGCGACCACGACCCGGCCACCGGTCTGGCGCCCCCGAAAGGCGAACGCCGCCTGCCGAAAACCCTCGACACCGACCGCGCACTGCAATTGCTTGAAGGCGCCGTTGAGGATGATTTTCTGGCACGGCGTGATCAGGCGATTCTGGAGTTGTTCTATTCCTCCGGCCTGCGCCTTTCCGAGCTGACCGGGCTCAATCTCGATCAGCTCGACCTCGCCGACGGCATGGTCCAAGTGCGCGGCAAGGGCAGCAAAACCCGTTTGCTGCCGGTGGGTAAAAAGGCCCGCGAAGCACTGGAGCACTGGCTGCCGTTGCGGGCGATGACCAACCCCGCTGACGACGCCGTGTTCGTCAGCCAGCAAGGCCGGCGCCTTGGCCCGCGAGCGATTCAGGTGCGGGTCAAACTCGCCGGCGAACGCGAACTGGGGCAGAACCTGCATCCGCACATGCTGCGGCACTCCTTCGCCAGCCACTTGCTGGAATCCTCGCAGGATCTGCGCGCGGTGCAGGAACTGCTCGGCCACTCGGACATCAAGACCACGCAGATCTACACCCATCTGGACTTCCAGCACCTGGCGGCGGTCTACGACAGTGCCCATCCACGGGCCAAACGCATGAAAGGCGATGATTCATGAGCATTCAGTTGATCACCTTCGACCTCGACGACACCCTGTGGGATACCGCTCCGGTGATCGCCAGCGCCGAAGCGGTTTTACGCGAATGGTTGAGCGAACACGCACCGAATCTGGGCGCGCTGCCGGTGGAACACTTGTGGTCGATCCGCGAGCGGGTGCTGGCCAATGAACCGGGCCTCAAACACCGCATCAGCGCGCTGCGTCGGCGAGTGCTGTTCCATGCCCTGGAAGAAGCGGGATACACCCACGGCGAAGCCTCGGTTCTGGCGGACAAGAGTTTTGAAGTGTTTCTGCATGCGCGGCATCAGATCGAAGTGTTTCCCGAGGTCGAGCCGGTGCTGGAGATTCTCGCCAACCATTACGCCCTCGGCGTGGTCACCAACGGCAATGCCGATGTGCGTCGTTTAGGGCTGGCGGATTACTTCAAGTTCGCGCTGTGCGCCGAGGACATCGGCATTGCCAAACCAGATGCGCGGCTGTTTCACGAAGCCTTGCAGCGTGGTGGCGTGAGCGCTGAGGTGGCCGTACACATTGGCGATCATCCAGGCGACGACATCGCCGGGGCGCAGCAAGCGGGATTACGCGCGGTATGGTTCAACCCAACGGGCAAAGTCTGGGAAGCGGAGCATTTGCCGGATGCCGAAATTCGCAGCCTGACTGATTTGCCGG
The DNA here is from genome assembly GCF_044743485.1 of Pseudomonas sp. NPDC087614. Taxonomy (NCBI): domain Bacteria; kingdom Pseudomonadati; phylum Pseudomonadota; class Gammaproteobacteria; order Pseudomonadales; family Pseudomonadaceae; genus Pseudomonas; species Pseudomonas sp. NPDC087614. The sequence continues at coordinate 9,518 of NZ_JBIUWN010000036.1, forward strand.
CGGTGCTCGCACGCTGGAATGCTTCCTCAAATTGACACACCGCATTCGCGAGCAAGCCCGCTCCCGCCAGGGATAGCGGCGCACCCAAAAAACTTTATTTCAGACATGAAAAAGCCCGCAGCGACGGCGGGCTTTTTCAGCAAGCAAGCGGCACGCCTCAGATAGGGCGGCTGCCGTACTTGTTGTCCGGCTTCTTGGGCGGATCGGCGACCACATTGGCCTCCACTTCCTGCACTTTTCCGCCTCGCGACAGGAACTCTTCCATAGCCTTGGCCAGGGCGTCGCGCTCCTTGTTCTTGGCTTCAATGCTCGGCAACTCGTCAACCGACACCGCTGCCTTGGCTTTGCCTTTGGCAGCCGGGGCCGGCGTATCGTCACCGCCATCGTCGTCAGCAACGTCTTCCGCTGCTGCTTCCAGGCCTTCCTCGGCCTCGTCTTCGTCGCCTACTTCGAGGTCGTCGTTTTCCAGATCATCGTCGCTCATGTTCTACCTCATGACTTGCGAAAAGCAGATTAGTTATAGACCAGCTTTGGCAACTGTCGAAAGTCGCCGTTAAAAAATCATTCGCCGCTGCTGATCAGCGGCTATGCCCCTTCACCGTGCAAGGTGGCAAGGACTTTACGGGCACCGCCATGATCACGGTGCTCGCCCAGATAAACGCCTTGCCAGGTGCCCAGTGCCAGTCGACCTGCCGAAACCGGCAGACTGATCTGGCAACCCAGCACGCTGGCCTTGAAGTGCGCCGGGAGGTCGTCCAGGCCTTCGTCGTTATGCTCATAGCCGTCTGTTCCTTGTGGGATCAGACGATTGAAAAATCGTTCGAAGTCGCGACGGACCGCCGGATCGGCGTTCTCGTTGATGGTCAACGACGCCGAGGTATGTTGCAGCCACAGATGCAAAAGACCGACCCGGCACGCCTTGAGTTCAGGCAGGCCATTGATCAACTCGTCCGTCACCAGATGAAAGCCCCGGGGTCGCGCCCGCAGGGTTATCAGAGTCTGCTGCCACATACAGTTCTCCGCACGTTCGGGGCGCATTCTAGCGCGCTCTGGGAAAAAACAAAGGCCCTAATATTCCTGCAATGGTGTAAGCCATTGCCCGCAGAAAAACACCCTTCATAAACGCGACAAAAGCCGTACGAAAAATCCTTTCAGCTTGTCCTTAAATGACAAATCCCAGACAAAAAAATGCCCGGCGAACCGGGCAAGTTTTTGAGTGCGCGTACTTACAGGTTGTAGCCGCGTTCGTTGTGTTGTGCCAGATCCAGGCCCACCGACTCTTCTTCGTCGGTCACACGCAGACCCATCACGGCGTCCAGTACCTTGAGGATGATGTAAGTGACGATCGCGGTGTAGATCACCGTGAAGCCGACGCCTTTGCACTGAATCCATACTTGAGCGGCGATGTCGGTGACGGTGCCGAAGCCACCCAGCGACGGTGCAGCGAACACACCGGTGAGGATCGCGCCGAGAATACCGCCGATACCGTGTACGCCGAACGCATCCAGGGAGTCGTCATAACCGAGTTTGCGTTTCAGGGTGGTGGCGCAGAAGAAGCACACCACACCCGCCGCCAGACCAATGACCAGTGCGCCCATCGGGCCCACGGTGCCGGCAGCCGGAGTGATCGCAACCAGACCGGCCACCACACCCGAGGCAATGCCCAGTGCGCTAGGTTTGCCGTGGGTGATCCACTCGGCGAACATCCAGCCCAGCGCCGCCGCAGCGGTAGCGATCTGAGTGACCAGCATCGCCATGCCGGCGGTGCCGTTGGCCGCCGCAGCGGAACCGGCGTTGAAGCCGAACCAGCCGAACCACAGCATCGCCGCGCCCATCAGGGTGTAACCGAGGTTGTGCGGAGCCATTGGAGTGGTCGGGAAGCCTTTGCGTTTGCCCAGCACCAGGCACGCCACGAGACCTGCGATACCGGCGTTGATATGCACAACGGTGCCGCCAGCGAAGTCGAGTACGCCCCAGTCCCACAGCAGGCCGCCGTTACCGGACCAGACCATATGTGCGATCGGCGCATAAACGAGGGTGAACCACACGCCCATGAAGATCAGCATCGCGGAGAACTTCATCCGCTCGGCGAACGCACCGACGATCAGCGCCGGGGTGATGATTGCGAAGGTCATCTGGAAGGTGATGAACACCGCCTCAGGGAACAGCGCGGCCGGGCCGGTCAGGCTGTCAGGCGTAACGCCAGCGAGGAACGCTTTGCCCATGCCGCCGAAGAACGAGTTGAAGTTGACGACGCCCTGCTCCATGCCGGTGGTGTCGAACGCAATGCTGTAGCCATAAATGACCCACAGGATGCTGATCAGACCGGTAATGGCGAAGCACTGCATCATCACGGAAAGAATGTTTTTGGAGCGAACCATGCCGCCGTAGAACAGCGCCAGGCCCGGGATGGTCATGAACAGCACGAGGGCTGTCGAGGTGAGCATCCAGGCCGTGTCGCCGGAATTGAGGACTGGGGCCGCCACTTCGTCTGCCGCCATTGCAAGGCTTGGCATTACGATGGACAACAGGGCTCCTAGCCCTGCGAGTTTACGCAGAGTCATATTGTTTTCTCCTGGGGCGTTGGGGTTTGTGGCGGCTTAAATCGCGTCGGTATCGGTTTCGCCGGTACGGATACGAATCGCCTGTTCCAGATTGACCACGAAGATCTTGCCGTCACCGATCTTGCCGGTGTTGGCCGCCTTGGTTATCGCCTCGATAACGCGATCCAGATCCTTGTCGTCGATGGCCACGTCGATTTTCACCTTGGGCAGAAAATCGACCACATATTCCGCGCCGCGATACAGCTCGGTGTGACCCTTCTGCCGGCCGAAGCCTTTGACTTCAGTAACGGTAATGCCCTGCACGCCGATTTCGGACAGCGACTCGCGCACGTCGTCCAACTTGAACGGCTTGATGATGGCAGTGACTAGCTTCATGAAACTTTCTCCCGAATTGGTGGACTTGCCCCAGGAAAACAAACCCGACTCAAGTCTAAGCGCAGTGCCTGGCTTTGTAACGCATCGTCGGCCTTACCTGCCCGACTGACGCCAGCTAACCGCTGCTGACGAAACTCCCCGCTCCGCCTGCCGCACTGCATTCGTCACAGCGACTGCATCAGTGCATGGGTCACAGGTCACTAAGCAGAAACCTTGCCATCTCGCCAAAACCCACTGATTTCAATTGCTTGGCCGCTGTCGCAAGCACCTTCGTGCAAAAGGCCATGCGGATACGCACAATAACAGTGCGTCGCCATCTATCCCCTTGCGCGAAAAGCGTGCATCCCTGCCTGCGAGATTGACTATAGACACTGCGTGATACACTGCCGGCCATTGTTTCCAGGACATTCACCATGCTCGCGCCCAAAGACTTCCTCGACGCCCTGAGCGGCACCGCCTCCCGCCTGTTCAGCGGCGACACCCCGCTGCCGAAAGCCGAAATCGAAAGCCAGTTCAAGATGCTGTTGCAAAGTGCCTTCAGCAAACTCGATCTGGTCAGCCGTGAAGAGTTTGATAGTCAGATGGTGGTGCTGGCCCGCACTCGCGCTCGCCTCGAGAGCCTCGAAGCGAAGGTGGCCGAGATGGAAGCGAAGCTGACGCCGCCCGAGCAATAACAGGCTGCTGTCTGCCCCGCGTCAAGTTTGGAGGCGGGGACAGAACGCGGTCAGGTCAGTTGATGCAGTAGAGCTTCGAAAGCAAGTAATCGACCATGACCTTTAGCTTCTGCGAACCATGCCGGTTCGGCTGATACAGCAACCAGGCCATGCCTTGCGATGCTCCCGAATAACGCCAGTGGGGCAGAACCGAATACAGACGTTTGTCCCTCAGCGCCTGCTCAGCGATCGCTGACGGCACACAGGCAATACCCAAGTCACTCAGGGTTGCCTCGAGAACGGCCTCACTGTCATTTGAACAGTAACGTCCGCGCACACTGATTTGAACACTGTCGTCACCGTTAACAAACGCCCATTTTTCGCCTTCAAGATTATCGGCCATCACAATACAGCTGTGCTCGGCCAGCTCCGTAGGGTGAAGCGGTATCCCATACTCGGCGATATAGTCGGGCGATGCGCAGAGGGTGTAGCCGACATTGAAAAGCTTGCGCCCGATCAAGCCCAGAGGCGGTGAATCAGTAATCCGGATACTCAGATCAATCTCGTTTGAAATGAGGTTCAGCTCCGAATTATCAAATATGAATTGAACATTAATATCCGGGTACTTTTTCAGAAACTCCGGCATCAGTTGGATGCAGATATTATTCATCATCTTCGGCGCGGAAATCCTGATAAGCCCCTGCGGACGCACCAACTCTTCCTTCAACTCAAAGACTCTCGACGACGAATGCAATAGCGCTCGGCAATGAGAATAAATCTTCACGCCATCTTCGTTGACTTTCAGCTGACGGGTACTACGCTCCAGCAAACGCATTGACAACGCTTCTTCCAACTTTGAAATCTGTCGGCTCACGGCTGAAGCTGACACACCAAGTTTAGTGGAGGCGTCAATAAAACTACCCATTTCAACAACAACTGCGAATGCAGCCATGCAGGGCAGCATGTCGATATGAACCTTATGCATATAGTTATTCTCAATCCTTCGGGAAGATATTTTATTATCTCTAGACTGAAAAACCATGAGCAAGGCACAGGCATTCAGCCATAACTATAGACAGCAAATGACAACAATGAAGTCTTCGTCGACTGACAACTTTCAATAAAAAACTATCATCTTTATTATAGTAAGCTCCGCCCCCCCCACTTGCAGGCTAATGAACAAAAAATGGGGGGAGGGGAGGATAATTCTTTTACAACAGGCCTATCACTGGACCGGAATATATTTAATCACTTGCAAACGTTTGCGTTCCTCCTTGAAAAAATCAATGAAACAGATGAAGAATAATGGCCCCGACCAACACCAGGCATATACCAGTCACCTGAATGGGCATCAGTCGCTCTTTGAAGAAAAGGTATCCCAATACCGCGGCAATGCCCCCTGACAAAGTGCTGATAACTGTCACCACAGACACTGAACCGTGGATAGCGCCAAATGAGAACGCTGAAAAGCCACCCAGGTTTAATAAGCTCGCGCTGGTCAGCGTGCCGAAGCTTTTGGCTGGCGGCAACTTCAAGCCTGAGTCGACTTTCAATACCATAAAGAACAGGATGAACAAACCCACCGCATAGCCCAACCACAACATGCTAATAGGACCTAACAACGGCAGCGTGTATTTACCTTGAATCCAGAAACTTGTGCCATACAAGATGGCTGCGAGCAATCCATAAATGATCGACGCTTTGTTCTTGCGCTTAAGTTCGCCCTCGGCACTGTCATGTGCACTGGTGAGCAGGACACCAATCACGCAAACCGCGATACCCACAAACTGAGTGAGCACAATAATATCGCCGCTCGCCCATGCCAAGGCAGTGGTGAATACGCCGTAAGAGGTCACGAGTGGCGCAACGATTGCAGCCTTGCCCAACGCGAACGCCTTTGACAGCGCCAGTGCCCCTGCTACCGTGAACAGGGCGGCTATACCTCCCAGAAACCAGACTTGTGCAGGCGCGGACATCGACTTGACCAGATAGGCGGGGTAGATGAGCAACAGCGCACTCATCAAAATGAACCCAAGTGCCTGACCAAAAAAAACAGCTCGCTTGACACCGACGGCCCGAGCGTTCAATCCGACCAGGAAGTCCGTTCCGCCCCAAAACAAAGCAGCAACAAAGCCCATCAATATGTCCACAGCAAGTCCTTTTTATTGGATCCAGTTCCCAGCCGCAAAATAGACTGATTCCAATAAAAAAGTCAAACTTTTGCTTCAGCCGCACTTTTAGTTAGTCTATTTTCTGGCCTTGTTGAATACTGAACCCAAAGATTCAACATCGGCGTAGTCATGACAGTCGAGAATAAGGCCAGCACCAATAAAACACTGTAAGTGGTGACCGAAAGAATACCTAACTGAAGGCCTATACTTAGCACCACTAGTTCTACCAGCCCTTTGGTATTCATTAACACGCCGACCTCCAGTGAGGTCGACGGTTTAAGTCCGCTGAGCCTGCCACCCAAGTAAGATCCACCGATCTTCCCAATAAAAGAGCCCAGTATGAAGATCGCCAGCCATCCCCAGATACTACCCTGCGAAAAGGCACCAAAAGAAGCTTGAAGTCCGGAACAGGCAAAGAACAGCGGTGTCAGAAACAGACTGGAAAACTTACCAACCGTTTGGCTCCACTGCTGCTCGAGTCCAGGCATCTTGCAGAAAACATACGCGGCCACGATGGCGCCGATGGCTTGGTGAAACCCCAGCCTCCCCGTAATTTCCGCACTGATCAGACAATAACAAAAGGCCAGTGTGATTCTGAGTTGAAGACTTCCGGCTGCGGAGCCAAACTGAATTCTTAATACCAAGGGTCTTACAAGGTAGAAAGACACTAAGAAGAATCCCAGCAATGCCAAAGTCTTTATCAGAGACTGCAGGACATCGGTCTCGCTCATGGAGTGAAACGCCACCAGAAGCGCAACGCCCAGCCAGGCAAAAATATCCGTATAGATTGCCGATGACAACGCATAGGAAGCTGAGTCGGCCTGTATTTTTCTGGTGTCGGCGATGATTCGGACCAACACGGGAAGCGCAGTCACGGACAAGGCCAATCCACAAAACAGAATGTAGGACCAAAATCCCTTATCCGGTGCCAAGGCCGCTTTCGAAACAATCGCGATCGCACAACCAATAACGAATGAAGCCAGCATTCCGAACAGGGCAATGGTAATGGGAGCCAGCCTGGATACCGGACGATCGGCTGTTTGTCCAACGGGGGCATGCCAGGCGATCTCAAACATCAGCAGTACCAGGCCCAACTCGGCCAGTACCTTCAAATTACTCAGTGAATCCGTATTGAACAGAAACCCGGACACCGCTGGAGACAGTGCACCTAATACGGAAGACCCCAGCAGCAGTCCCGCAGCGATTTCTCCTATCACGCGACTTTGCCCAAACATCTCGGCCAATCGTCCGAGCAGGATTGCGACCACTAATATCAGACAAACCTGAAGCATCCAATGCGACATACACTCTCCTGGAACTACCTGGGTACTTGACCTGTTGAATCACGCGAGCTTGGCGGTCGCCGACAGGCAACCGCGGCGGCCCTATTCAGATGTATTGCAGACGCAGGGTTTCGTGGACGATTCTGGAATGTTCCGCGAGAACCTTTGGATCCTCATGCACGAGATAGACAAACCCCCAGGTGGACAGAAAGTCCTGAGTGTCCTGCACGTGATCGCCTTCTTTTACCAATAAGTTGATGTCGTGAACCGAAGACAGTTTTGACACCACGTCCAAGCCATCAATTACCTGGATCTGACCCGCCTCAGCGTTGATCAGGCAGCAAATACAGAAATGCTTTTGGTAATGCACCTGCGACAGCGCACGATCCGCCTGGCCAAGAAAGATATTCAGATTCAAGTCATAACAATTGAGACCCGTGCACGCCTCAATGAGCGAAGGCACATTGGCGCCTGGCAAGCGGCCGTTCTGCTCAATGATGAAATGGCCTTTTTCGTTGATCTTGAACTCGACATCGTTGATCCCGAAATCGACATCAAGCGCCTCGTTCACTTGCTTGATATAGCTGAAAGCCTGAAGTGCCTGCTCACTCAGGGGCGGAAGGGATCGTATGTTTTTGTAGATGCTTGGGTTGTTTCCGATGCTGATTTTTTCGTACTCGGCGAAGCACAATATCTGCTTTTTCTCGCCTTTTCCAAAGTTCGCCGTGGCAATAAAAAACTCAGGGCCTTCAATAAACTCTTCAATGAGCGCCCCTCGTTCCTCATCAACATGTCCGTCATTGGCCGACTCGATCGCCGCCAGTGCCTTATAGACCTCGCCCCGGTTGTGGCAGACCTTGACGTTTTTCGCCCCCGTACCCTGACTGGGCTTAACAACCGCCGGGAATTGGAGTTCCGGCAATTCGCCCCTGATCATCTGATCGAGCGAAACCTGCACGGACTGAGTTGCGGGCACCTCACGCAACCTCAGTTGCTGTTTCATGGAGAACTTATTGGCGCGCGCCTGACGAGTCGACACCGGGTTGCCGACCAGAGAAAAATGGTGCGCAAGGCGATCGGTGAACTTCAGCGCAGAATCAGACCCAGGAATGATCGCCTGAACATTAAGGCCGCTGAGTTTTTCAACCGCCTCATCAAAGTCATAGGCCTTGATGGAATCGCTAAATCCTTCACAACTGTGCAAACGATCAAGATTCCCGGGGAAGCGATCACGCGTCGTCAGTGCGATGGAGCGGAACCCTTTTTTGGAAATTTCGAGGCCATAACGCCTCCCGGAACTCACCGGATCAATGACAACAATCGAGGGACGGGACGTCATGATCAGATCCCCCGCATCGCGTCATACATGTAACGGTAGTAGCGCACGGCAACGTTGTATCGAATGAGCACACCCATCGCCAGTTCCTGAATGACCTTCGTGCCGCCTTGTGCGTAATGCTCCAGAACGGTATCGAGCCAGGCCTCACTGTGATGGGTATCGATGCCGATATGCGCCTTGTGATAAGCAATCACATCTTTAGGCTGGTTCAGACGCTCCAGTGCTTGCGTGGTGGCGCCAAATCTCGTCGGAGCAGACCCTTCCACCAGGCCCATCGCTCCGATCAGACGCATGTTGTATTCCCGACGCACCGCCCACATCAACAGAATATTGCCATTCATCAGGCATTCTTTAGGTGGAATCTCAGGTGTAATGTTTTTATGTGCGAGCACGTTACGCATGTAGGCGGATGACGTTTTGAACATCGTGGTATGGACATATTCAAAATTGCCATTACCCATTTCATCCCAATAGTTCTCGCCCGCTACCATCTTGCAATGAATAGGCATCCCCAACTGCACGACGGCCATCAGGTCGTCGAATGAACCATCGACCATTTCTTCCATACAGATGTAGTAGGCCACCTGTTCAAGGGTTGCGGTGTTTTTCATAAAGTTGATGAAAAACTCAATATCTTCGTTAATCTTCTTTTCACAGTCCAGATACCACGTCAGAAAATCTTCTTTGGTGGTTGGCAACTCGCGCCTGTCGATTTTTTCTTCTTCAGCCGCCGTCCATTCATCTTCAATTCTTTCGACATCCTTACGCATCGCATGAATGTCCGCCCCTTGGTTAACCAACACTGCAGGGTCGTTCAGAAACAGTCGGTAGTAATCAGCCATGCGTTGCTGGCCACTGCGTTGTTCAAATTCCATTTCGCAAACTCCTATTAATAAATGACGATTGGCAATGAGCTGTTTTTCAGATCAAATGCTTGATAAGAAGGTCCCACTTCATAAAGAATCTGCATCTTTTCATGGGCTTCTTTCAGAGTCGGAATATGTCCCTCCTCCACCCACCACATGACCACTCGCGGCTTACTGATAGGAAGAAACCATTCAGCACCGCGCTTCCTGAATTCGTTATGGGGCGTCTTGTACAAGAAATCCTTAAGCGACTCGGGACTTGTCCAGACCGATAGGGTATAGAGATAGCCCTTGCCCCATAACTCATCCAGTAATGCCTGATCCTCATTGAGTTCCCGCCATATGAAACCCGGGTGTTGTTCTGCAAGATTGTTGACGTAGCGCGTGGACTCATAAAAGCTGTTCATGCGCGGATCAGTTTTCGGGTATCGCGGTTTTACCAGGTCGAACTGCGCCAGGACTGCCATCAATGGTGATCCCACATTTGGATTTCAATAATGTTTCGATCGGGATCCCGCACATATACAAAAGTACAGACCCCCACCCCTTCAACTTCCTGACGCACTAACTTGCCAAGCATCCAACCTCCTTGCCTTATAACTTTCGCGCAGATCTCATCCATGTCCGTTACCTCAAAGGCGATATGCGTAAGCCCCTTCGAGTTGGCGTACGCTGTTTCTCGCTCGAGCGTTTCCTGATACTGGAATATTTCAAGTGTTGGCCCTTCCGGGCCAAACCCCGGGAATCTCAAATGCACACCTTGAAGGCGCGCATTCTCAACCCCTGTCCCCCCGGAAACGCCCGGCCCGGATAGAGATCTGACTGGTCCGACCTGCTCGCAACCAAAGACTTCGGAATAGAATCTGGCGAGTTTTTTCCAGTCCGACGCAATCAGGTTGGTGTGGCTGTATTTGACTGTACTCATGATCAGGCACCGACTCACTTATCAGTCACGGAAAACAAAAGTCTCATGTTCGACATGGCGATCACGGTCGCGTGCACGTTCCCAAGTAGTGTTCAGAATTATCCGTTGAACATCCTGAGTCAAAGGCTTGACGCGGTGCAGCGTTGTATCGGCCTTGAGCAGGTAAACATCGCCAGTCATATGGAAGTACGAGTCGATGGTATTTTCGACGAGTAGATTTTCCACACGGGGATTCTTTTTGTCCCAGTGGGTGTGCGGCACACACTCAAGCAAACCACCAGATTCGATACTCGGCGCTTCGACGATCCAGATAATGGTGTATGGGTAATCACCCCAATGCCAACCGTGAGTGTCTCCGGACTTGTGCTGGCTATTGATAATGTAGTTGTCCCACTTCCATGGCGTCGGGATAACCTCTTCCTTGACAATATTGCCAATCAGACTCATGAGATACTGAGAGTTATAAGCCAGCGGAATGTACCGACCAAACTCTTCAATATTATCCCGCGAAACATTGCTTAAGTAGCGAGGTGTATTACCAGTGGATTCAATGAGAAAATCACGGCGCTTGGCGTGATTGGCCATGAGATACTTTACATCGGCCATGATCGCGTCACGAACCAGGGGATCAATCAGATGATTGATTTTCAAATAGCCATCCCGGGCAAATCGATGTTGCTCCCAGAAGAAGTCACGATTTTCATAAGGGTTGCTGTCCAGAATTTCTAAATGTGCTTGATCGGTACTTACCACGTCCAGATTTACAGTCATGACTCATTCCTTTTCGGCTAATCAGATATTTAACAATTCGTTGCAGCGCTAGAGATCCTATCCAGCTTTGCAACGCTGATATACGCAAGTAAAGGAACTACAGTCATTCGCCAAACGAAGTAATTAGGTTCGTTCGCACGCATTGCCTATTGCCATCAGTCATGCCCGCCCTCAACGAACTGGCCGGGTAATATCTGGAGATATATTCAAACGTTTCAAATGCCGCAGACCGCCCTTGATCGCCTCTACGCTGCTTGAACCGCAGGAAGCGGTTTGTGAGCAATTCAAGGAACACCATGTCCCTCTCCATCGTCCACAGTCGCGCCCAGATTGGCGTTGATGCCCCCGCTGTCACTGTCGAAGTGCATCTCGCTAACGGTTTGCCCTCACTGACCATGGTCGGCCTGCCCGAAGCGGCCGTAAAAGAAAGCAAGGACCGCGTACGCAGCGCGATCATCAATTCCGGGCTGCAGTTTCCGGCGCGGCGGATCACTTTGAATCTGGCGCCGGCGGATCTGCCCAAGGATGGCGGGCGGTTTGATCTGGCGATTGCCTTGGGGATTCTGTCGGCGAGTGTGCAGGTGCCGTGTCTCACGCTGGACGATGTGGAGTGTCTCGGTGAGCTGGCATTGTCCGGCGCCGTGCGGCCAGTGCGAGGAGTGTTGCCGGCAGCGCTGGCGGCGCGCAAGGCCGGGCGGGCGCTGGTGGTGCCACGGGCAAATGCCGAGGAGGCGTGTCTCGCTTCAGGGTTGAAGGTGTTTGCGGTGGATCATCTACTGGAAGCGGTGGCGCATTTCAATGGGCATACGCCGGTGGAGCCTTACGTTTCGGACGGTTTGATCCATGCCGCCAAACCCTATCCCGACCTCAATGAAGTGCAAGGGCAGATGGCCGCGAAACGGGCGCTGCTGATTGCGGCGGCGGGCGCGCACAACCTGTTGTTCAGCGGGCCACCGGGGACGGGCAAGACCTTGCTGGCGAGTCGCTTGCCGGGGCTGCTGCCGCCGCTATCTGAATGTGAAGCGCTGGAAGTGGCGGCGATTCAATCGGTCGCCAGCGGCGTGCCGCTGACCCACTGGCCGCAGCGGCCATTCCGCCAACCGCACCATTCCGCATCCGGCCCGGCACTGGTCGGTGGCAGCTCCAAACCGCAGCCCGGCGAAATCACCCTCGCCCACCATGGCGTGCTGTTCCTCGATGAACTGCCCGAGTTCGACCGCAAGGTACTGGAGGTGCTGCGTGAGCCGCTGGAGTCCGGGCATATCGTGATTGCGCGGGCCAAGGATCGCGTGCGCTTTCCGGCGCGATTCCAGTTGGTGGCGGCGATGAATCCGTGTCCCTGTGGATATCTTGGCGAGCCGAGCGGCAAGTGTTCGTGCACACCGGACATGGTGCAGCGTTATCGCAATAAACTGTCGGGGCCGTTGCTGGATCGGATCGATTTGCACCTGACGGTAGCGCGGGAGGCGACGGCGCTGAATCCGACGGTGAAGCCGGGAGAGGACAGCGCCAGTGCAGCCGCCGTGGTGGCCGAAGCCCGAGAGCGCCAGCAAAAGCGTCAGCGTTGTGCCAATGCGTTTCTCGATCTTCCGGGGTTGAAGCGGCACTGCACGTTATCCACAGCCGATGAAAAATGGCTGGAATCAGCCTGTGAACGGCTAACGCTATCGCTGCGCTCGGCCCATCGGTTACTCAAGGTCGCCAGAACCCTGGCCGACCTTGAGCAAGTCGATGCAATCAGGCGTGAACACCTGGCCGAAGCGCTGCAATACCGGCCGGCGACGCCTTAATGCTCGGTCAGATCAACCAGCGGCGCTTGCCGCACTTCGGTTTCACGCCCGGCCTGGATTTCGGTTACTCGCTTCAAGGCGTTATCCACGGCAGCTTTGTCCGCGAGCAGGCTGTAGCTGATCTGGAACTGTTTGTGTTCCTTCGGCGCAATGGTCGGCACCAGATTCAGCGGACGCTGATAGCGGCGGTTGTAGGAGAAACTGGTGCCCGGCTCCAGCCCCGTGACATAGCCCTGCCCTTGGGTGTCAGTGTTTTTCCACAGGGAAAACACCGGCAATTGCTGGGTATTGAAGCCGACGGAGACACCAAGGCTGCCGGCCTTGTTGTGCAAAACGGCCAGGGTCTCGCCTTTGGCGTCGGCATAGGGCACGACGTTGTAGACGGTTTCGTCGTAGTCCTTGGTTGGTGCGCGATACGTCTGCCAACTCGCCAATTCATCCTTGGCCTTGTCGTTGAACGGCGACACCTGTTTTACCGGCGCAGCAAAACGTGCGCCCTGTTCGAGGAACGGCGTGCTGAAGTTGCTGTGATACAGCGCCTGGTATTCCTTCGGATAATCGCCGTTGTTGGTCAGCGTATCGTTGAGTGCGAAACGCACGCTGCCGGGCTCGGTGACCAGTTCGGTGGCTACAGAGAAATCGACTTTCTTGAACGCCTGCTCTTTCAACTCGCCACGCAGGCTGATGGCGTAAGGCGGTTTTTCGTCGATGTGCAACGTAACGGTACTGGCCGGGATGTTGGCAGCGCGTCCGTGCAGGGTCAGCAACTCACCCTTGTCCATGCCGGGATGACCGACCCATTCGTAGCCGCAGCGGGTCACCAGTTCATTGAAACCTTCCAGCCAGCCCAATCCGCCGCGGCCATTGAGTTCGATGAATGCCGGGTTGACCACCTCCTTGACCGGCGAGTCCCACCCCATGCGCACGTTGCCAACGGAGGCGTGCAGGACATTCATGCCACGGGTCGGCACCACCGAGAGTTTCATCGTGCCATTGTCGATATCAACGATGCTGACACCTTCCTGCCGCCCGCCATGGAGGGTACGCAAGCTGACGGAGAAGGGTTTGTCGGTTTTCACACCGAGCTGTTCACTGGTGATGCTCCAGTTTTGCGCGGGCTTATTGGTATCGAGGAGCACGTAATCCCAAGCCATGGCGTGGGAAGCAGCGGACAGCGCGCCGAGTGCGGCAACGAGTTTGAGCAGGGTCATGGCAGCAGCCTTTATTGGAGTTGTGCCATTTTTATAGCGCTGCGGAAACGATTCAGCAAGTGTAATGACGGAAGTAGAGCTGCGATTGATCCGCGCAAGCAATTGCGGGCAAGTCCGCTCCCGCACGGTTCAACGGCGAGCACAATTTTTGCGCACAACCGATATACCTGTGGGAGCGGGCTTGCCCGCGATGGCTGTTTCAGAGGCGCATCAACGAAAACGATCAACCTCGGAACGCAAGTCCGCTGCCAATTTCTCAAGCTCTTTAGCCGTCACCGCAAGGTTGGAAACAACCTCACGCTGTTCACTGTTGGCCAACGCGATGCTCTGCAAGTTGCTGCTCAGCAAGGTCGCCGTGCTGCTCTGCTCCTGGGTTGCGGTGGTAATCGCGGCAAACTGTTGCCCGGCCGAGCGACTCTGCTCATCGATCCGCGCCAGTGCCGAAGCGACATTGGCGTTGCGCGACAAACCTTCCTGCATCAGCACATTGCCTTGTTCCATCGTGCTGATCGCATTACCGGTTTCCTGCTGAATGCTGTGGATCATGCTGGAAATTTCATCGGTGGCCTGACGCGTGCGCGAGGCCAGGCTACGCACTTCATCAGCCACCACGGCAAAGCCGCGACCTTGTTCACCGGCACGGGCAGCTTCAATCGCCGCGTTGAGCGCCAGCAGGTTGGTCTGTTCGGCAATCGAGGTAATCACGCCGACAATGCCACCGATTTCCTGGGAGCGCTGGCCGAGGGTGTTGATCACCGTGGCGGTGCTGTTCAGGGCGCCCGCGATTTGCTCAAGCGACGACGAAGCCTCTTCCATCGAGCTGCGACCAATCTGCGTTTGCTGGGCATTTTCCTGAGCCAGACGCTGAGTGGCACCCATGTTGTCGGCGATGTCCAGCGAGGTTGCGCTGAACTCTTCAACCGCGCCGGCCATGCTGGTGATTTCGCCGGACTGCTGTTCCATGCCGTCGTATGCGCCACCGGACAGGCCGGAAAGTGCCTGCGCACGGCTGTTGACCTCTTCCGAGGCACGGCGGATGTGCTCGACCATGGTCGACAGTGCCTGGCTCATCTGGTTGAACGCGCGGGACAGCTGACCGATTTCATCATTGCTGGACACATTCAAACGCACGCTCAGATCACCGGCGCCCAGGGCTTCGGCCTGACGTACCAGGTCGCTCAATGGCGCGAGTTTGCTGCGCAGCAACCAGACCACGGAACCGACCGCCAACAACATCGCCAGCAGGCTGCCGATTGCCAGTTGGGTGCCGACGCTCCAGGTCACCGCGCGAATCTCGGCTTTCGGCATGCTTGCCACCACCGACCACGGCCCACCGTCGAACGGCACCGATACGCTGTAGAAGTCTTCAGCCTCGTCGCTCCAGAACTGGCCCTTGCCCGGCGTCTTGGCCAAACCGCTGA
This sequence comes from Pseudomonas sp. NPDC087614, assembly GCF_044743485.1. Classification (NCBI taxonomy): domain Bacteria; kingdom Pseudomonadati; phylum Pseudomonadota; class Gammaproteobacteria; order Pseudomonadales; family Pseudomonadaceae; genus Pseudomonas; species Pseudomonas sp. NPDC087614. The sequence goes on from NZ_JBIUWN010000036.1 coordinate 24,887, forward strand.
TCACTGCAATCGCTTGATCCTGGGCCTGCACGCCGGCTGGCGGAACCAGCCATTTGTTATGCTCATCCAGCAATGCCAGCGAGCCCGTCTGGCCGATGCGGAAGCGCTTGAGGTTTTCAAATTGGGCATTTTGCGCGTCGGTGTAGTCGAAACCGACGAACAGCACCGCAATCACCTTGCCGCTGCCGTCGCGCACCGGGGTGTATTGGGTCATATAGGAGCGATCGAACAGCACGGCACGACCCACGTAGCCCTGCCCTGCCATCAACTTCGCATAGGCCGGGTGAGTGTGATCAAGCAAAGTACCAATGGCGCGCGTGCCGTCCTGTTTGGTCAACGAGGTGCTGACCCGCACGAAATCTTCGCCGCTGCGCACAAACAGCGTGGCGACGCCGGCGGTCATCTGCTGGAATTCGTCAACTTCCTTGAAGTTGTTGTTCATCACTTCGCTGCCCAGGTGCAGGCCCGGCGTCTGGGTGCCGGCAACGGTCACCGGCTCACTCGGGTGAATGCTCAAACCTGTGCTGAATCGCTTTTCGAACAACCCGCTCAGGCGCTGCGTGCTTTCACGCAAGGTGCCGTGGAAAGTGCTCAGTTGGTCAGCCAGCAGGCGGGCCTCACTGGCCAGATGCTCTTCACGAGTGGCGAGGTTGGCGGTATCCAGCGAACGCAGGGCGAAAACCGTACTGCCGCTGATGACAATCGCCAATATCACAGCGAGCGCGAGGCCCAGTTGTGAGGCGATCCGGGCGCGAGGTTGAGACATGGATAGCTCCTGGCCGAGCCACCGGATCCTCCTTGATCGCAGCACTTGCTCGGAAAATTCTAAGAATGGGGTGAATCGCGGACACCGGCACGACGGTTCCACAAGCACGTATTCGGCGGAAAAACCCAATACTTGAGCAATTAGCAAGGTTATGGCACAAGGCCGGCATTGTGAGGGCTCGAACGTTTCAGCTCAAGCGAACGACGGTCGGCAATTCCATGGCGCGGACTTCACCTTGCAGAAAATCACTCAGACGGCGCAAACGTTCACCTCCCGGACGGGTTTTGGGCCAGACCAGGTAATAGTTGAGTCCACTGGCAACCGCGGTCGGCCACGGCAAACTCAAGCGACCTTGCGCGACATCTTCGGCGACCATCAGCAGATCCCCCATCGACACGCCATAACCCCGAGCCGCTGCGATCATGCCAAGCTCCAGCGTATCGAACACCTGCCCGCCCTTGAGCGACACCTGATCGGACAGCCCCATGCACTCCAGCCAACTGCGCCAATCGCGTCGATCCGGGGTCGGGTGCAATAACTCGGTGGACGCCAGTCGCGCGACGTCCCACGGCTGGTCGTTGAGAAGATTGGGGGCGCCCACCGGGATCAGCTCTTCGGGAAACAGCAGGCTGGCTTCCCAGTCCGGCGGGAAATGGCCGTCGCTCAGCAGCACGGCACAGTCAAAGGGCTCATCGTTGAAATCCACCGAATCCACATCCATCCAGGCACTGGTCAGTTGCACCTCGTTGCCCGGTTGCAAATGGCGGAAGCGACTGAGCCGTGCCAGCAGCCAGCGCATGGTCAGTGTTGACGGGGCTTTCATGCGCAGGATGTCGTCCTCGGCGCGCAAGGTGTTGCAGGCCCGCTCAAGGGCGGTAAAACCTTCACGGATGCCCGGCAACAACATGCGCGCCGACTCGGTGAGTTGCAGGTGGCGCCCGCTGCGGTGAAACAAGCGGCAGGCAAAATGATCCTCAAGCGTGCGAATGTGCCGACTCACTGCACTTTGGGTGATCGACAGCTCTTCAGCGGCGCGCGTAAACGAGCTATGCCGCGCCGCCGCTTCAAATGCGCGCAGGGCATACAAAGGAGGAAGACGACGAGGCATTCAGAAAGCTCCTATAGCGGGACGAGAGCAACTTAGCAGAATCCGCTCAGGATGAGTTTTAATCATGCCACCCATCCTTTTTATCCCTTTGTGCAATCGCGTGCATGCGCCGAGAATCGACGGTCTCCAGTTCCCTCTGTCAATCGAGTGGTGATGACCATGCAGCATCCTGTGCGTACCGAACTCTGGGCCATCCTGCGGCTGGCAGGGCCGCTGATTGCTTCACAGTTGGCACACATGCTGATGGTGCTGACCGACACCTTGATGATGGCGCGCTTGAGTCCCGAGGCTCTGGCTGGCGGCGGTCTCGGCGCGGCGACTTACTCGTTCGTGTCGATTTTCTGCATCGGCGTTATCGCTGCGGTCGGTACGCTGGTGGCGATCCGCAAGGGCGCGGGCGACATCATCGGTGCCGCACGCCTGACCCAGGCCGGGTTATGGCTGGCGTGGCTGATGGCACTGGGCGCCGGGCTGCTGCTCTGGAACCTCAAACCGGTGCTGCTGCTGTTCGGCCAGACCGAAACCAACGTCAACGCTGCGGGCCAGTTCCTGATTGCGCTGCCATTCGCCCTGCCCGGCTATTTGAGTTTCATGGCCCTGCGCGGCTTCACCAGCGCGATTGGCCGGGCGACCCCGGTCATGGTCATCAGTCTGGCCGGCACTGTGGCCAACTTCCTGCTCAATTACGCACTGATCACTGGCATGTTCGGCCTGCCGAAACTCGGGCTGATGGGCATCGGTCTGGTCACGGCGATTGTTGCCAACTGCATGGCGCTGGCACTGGCCTGGCACATTCGTCGGCACCCGGCCTATAACGCTTATCCGTTGCGCGCCGGCCTGTCGCGGCCCAACCGCCAATACCTCAAAGAGCTGTGGCGCCTCGGCCTGCCGATTGGCGGCACCTATGCGGTGGAAGTCGGGTTGTTCGCCTTCGCAGCGCTGTGCATGGGCACCATGGGCAGTACGCAATTGGGCGCGCATCAGATCGCCCTGCAGATCGTTTCGGTGGCGTTCATGGTGCCGGCGGGATTGTCATACGCGATCACCATGCGCATCGGCCAGCATTACGGCGCCGGGCAACTGAACGATGCGCGGATGTCCGGGCGGGTCGGGATCGTGTTCGGCGCGGTGGCCATGCTCGGGTTTGCGATGGTCTTCTGGCTGCTGCCAAATCAGTTGGTGGGCCTGTTCCTGGATCACAATGATCCGGCGTTCGCCGAGGTGATCAGACTGGCGGTGAGCCTGCTGGCAGTGGCGGCGTGGTTCGAGCTGTTCGACGGCACCCAGACGATTGCCATGGGCTGCATTCGCGGCTTGAAGGACGCGAAGACTACATTTCTGGTCGGGCTCGGTTGCTATTGGTTGATCGGTGCTCCGGCCGCGTGGTGGATGGCGTTTCACCTGAATTGGGGACCGACGGGCGTCTGGTGGGGCCTGGCGCTGGGCTTGGCGTGCGCGGCAGTGAGCCTGACACTGGCGTTTGAGTGGAAGATGAAGCGGATGATTCGGCGCGAGCCTCGATCGCAAGGCTTCAATATCGCTCAGGCTGAATAAAATTCCCCTGTGGGAGCGGGCTTGCTCGCTCCCACATTGGGTTTTGTGTTCAGCTCACGATTTCCATTACTGGCTGTTGGCTGGAACCGAACGTCAGGTACTCAACCAACTCCGCCAACGGCAGCGGCCGGCTGATCAGATAACCCTGCACCTGATCGCAAGCAAAGCCGCGCAGCAACTCCAGCTGTTCCGGGGTTTCCACCCCTTCGGCCACCACTTCCAGATGCAGGTTGTGCGCGAGGTTGATCATTGCGTGCACCAGTTTGCGGTTCTCTTCGCGCTGCTCCATGCCGCCGACAAAACTCTTGTCGATCTTCAGCAAGGTGATCGGCAGGCTGTTGAGGTGCACAAACGACGAAAAACCGGTGCCGAAATCATCCAGCGAAAAGCGCACGCCGAGGCGACCGAGGGCGTCCATGGTCTGTTTGACCAGATCGCTGCGGCGCATGACGGCCGTTTCGGTGAGTTCGAATTCCAGCCACTGCGCCTCGACACCACGTTCGGCGATCAAACGGCTGAGGGTCGGCAGCAACTGACTGTCCTGAAACTGCCGGAACGACAGATTGATCGCCATGTGCAGCGCTGGCAGTCCGCGCTCGCGCAACGCCTGCATGTCCCGCAGCGCCCGGGAAATCACCCAGTAACCGAGCGGCACGATCAGACCGCTCTGCTCAGCCAGCGGCACGAATTCGCTGGGCGGCAACAGACCACGCTCGCCATGACGCCAGCGCACCAGGGCTTCGAGGCCGACGATCTGCCCGTCTGCAAGATTCAAACGTGGCTGGTAATGCAGCTCCAGTTCATCGCGGCGCAAAGCCCGGCGCAACTCGCTTTCCAGGTCAGCCATGCTTCGCGCGTTGCGGTTGATGCGCTCGTTGAAGATATGAAAGGTGCAGCCCTGGGTACTCTTGGCTTGCTGCATGGCGATGTGCGCGTGCCACATCAGCGGATCGGCGCCGCCCTGGGCGCGGGCATGTGCAATACCGAGGCTGGAGCCGATCAGCAGGCTTTCGCCATCGACCCAATACGGTTCGGCCAAGGCTTCGGTGATGCGTTCGGCCATCCACTCGGCGCGTTGCGGGGCCCGGCGGGTGTCGATCAATAAGGCAAATTCGTCGCTGCCCAACCGCGCCAACTGATCGCCGGCCTCCAGCTGATTTTTCAGCCGCGACACCACTTGCAGGATCAAGCGGTCGCCGGCCTGATGGCCGAGGGCGTCGTTGGCGTGGCGGAAGTTGTCGAGATCGAGATGCCCGAGCGCCAGACCACGGCCGTCGTTTTCCGCGAGGCGCGCCGCGAGCAAGGTCTGAAAACCCTGACGATTGGCGATACCGGTCAGCGGATCCTGTTCGGCGAGGCGTTGCAGGGTGTTTTCCAGCAGGCCGCGTTCGCGCACATGGCGCAGGCAACGACGCAGCATGCCGGCGTCAAGGGCATCGAACACCAGCCAGTCGCTGACGCCAACGGGCGCGGTGGCTGGCTCTTGGTCCAGCAACAATACCGTCGGCAGGCAGCAACGACCGGGGAGCGGTTGCAACGCGGGAACGGTCAACAGCACCGCGTGGCGGTTGTCTTCGAACAAACGGCTGACCGACTCCCAGCTCGGCGCGCTGATCAGCACCGCCGCGCTCCCCATCGGAGCCAGACACTCACGCAATAACGCTGTCCACGCTGGCTCTTCGGCCAGTAGCAGCAAACGCAAGGGTTCGACAGGCGTAGACAAGCTAGCTCCCTAGACTCTGCAATGATGTGGGCGGGGCATTATGCCGTTGCGCCGTTCAATGACCAAATGACAACGGTTATCAGAACGTTATTTTTTGTCACGAATGAGAACATTAGCCGCAAAATCTCCGCGCATCCTGCGTGAAAGTAACAAAACCGGCAAATTCGAATCGCGTGGTGCGTCACAAGTCGGACAGAGCAGCACAAATCGCTGAGCCTGTTAAAATGCCGGCCCATTTCGTCAACGACTCCTGAATTTTCGTATGTCCCGACTCAATCCCCGGCAGCAAGAAGCCGTGAACTACGTCGGCGGCCCTCTATTGGTGCTCGCCGGTGCTGGCTCCGGCAAGACCAGCGTGATCACGCGCAAAATTGCGCACCTGATCCAGAACTGCGGCATCCGCGCCCAGTACATCGTCGCCATGACCTTTACCAACAAGGCCGCGCGCGAGATGAAGGAACGGGTCGGCACCCTGCTGCGTGCCGGTGAAGGTCGCGGCCTGACGGTCTGCACCTTCCACAACCTGGGCCTGAATATCATCCGCAAGGAACATGCGCGGCTGGGCTACAAACCCGGTTTCTCGATTTTCGACGAGACCGACGTCAAAGCCCTGATGACCGACATCATGCAGAAGGAATACGCAGGCGACGACGGCGTCGACGAGATCAAGAACATGATCGGCGCCTGGAAAAACGACCTGATCCTGCCGCCCCAGGCGCTGGAGAACGCACGTAATCCCAAGGAGCAGACCGCCGCCATCGTCTACACCCACTATCAGCGCACGCTCAAGGCGTTCAACGCGGTGGACTTCGACGACCTGATTCTGCTGCCGGTGAAGCTCTTCGAAGAGCACGCCGACATTCTCGAAAAGTGGCAGAACAAGGTGCGTTACCTGCTGGTCGACGAATACCAGGACACCAACGCCAGCCAGTACCTGCTGGTGAAAATGCTCATCGGCAAGCGTAACCAGTTCACCGTGGTGGGCGACGACGACCAGTCGATCTACGCCTGGCGCGGTGCGCGCCCGGAAAACCTGATGCTGCTCAAGGACGACTATCCGTCCCTGAAAGTGGTGATGCTGGAGCAGAACTACCGCTCCACCAGCCGCATTCTGCGTTGCGCCAACGTGCTGATCTCGAACAACCCGCACGAATTCGAAAAACAACTGTGGAGTGAGATGGGCCACGGCGACGAGATCCGCGTAATCCGCTGCCGCAACGAGGACGCCGAGGCCGAGCGCGTGGCCATGGAAATCCTCAGCCTGCACTTGCGCACCGACCGGCCCTACAGCGATTTCGCGATCCTCTATCGCGGTAACTATCAGGCCAAACTGATCGAACTGAAGTTGCAGCACCACCAGGTGCCTTACCGTTTGAGCGGCGGCAACAGCTTCTTCGGCCGCCAGGAAGTGAAAGACCTGATGGCCTACTTCCGGCTGATCGTGAACCCGGATGACGACAACGCCTTCCTGCGGGTGATCAACGTGCCGCGCCGCGAAATCGGCTCGACCACCCTGGAAAAACTCGGCAACTACGCCACCGAACGCAAGATCTCGATGTACGCGGCCACCGACGAAATCGGTCTGGGCGAACATCTCGACAGCCGCTTCACCGATCGCCTGTCGCGTTTCAAGCGTTTCATGGACAAGGTGCGCGAGCAGTGCGCCGGCGAAGACCCGATCTCAGCCCTGCGCAGCATGGTCATGGACATCGACTACGAGAACTGGCTGCGCACTAACAGCTCCAGCGACAAGGCGGCCGACTACCGGATGGGCAACGTCTGGTTCCTGATCGAGGCGTTGAAAAACACCCTCGAGAAGGACGAAGAAGGCGAAATGACCGTCGAGGACGCCATCGGCAAACTGGTCCTGCGCGACATGCTCGAACGTCAGCAGGAAGAGGAGGATGGCGCCGAAGGCGTGCAGATGATGACGCTGCATGCGTCCAAGGGTCTGGAATTCCCTTACGTGTTCATCATGGGCATGGAAGAGGAAATCCTCCCGCACCGCTCCAGCATCGAAGCCGACACCATCGAAGAAGAACGCCGTCTGGCCTACGTGGGTATCACTCGTGCTCGTCAGACCCTGGCCTTCACCTTCGCCGCCAAGCGCAAGCAGTACGGCGAAATCATCGATTGTGCGCCCAGCCGCTTCCTCGATGAGCTGCCACCGGACGATCTGGCGTGGGAAGGCAACGACGACACACCGACCGAAGTCAAAGCCGTGCGGGGCAACAACGCATTGGCCGATATACGCGCGATGCTAAAGCGCTAGAATTGACCACTTTTTTTACTAGACCTTCGGCGCACAAAACGCCAAATGAGGACAGCTTCATGGAAGCATTGCACCAGAAAATCCGCGAACAAGGCATCGTGCTTTCCGACCAGGTCCTGAAGGTCGACGCCTTCCTGAACCACCAGATCGACCCGGCCCTGATGAAGCTGATTGGCGACGAGTTCGCCACGCTGTTCAAGGATTCGGGCATCACCAAAATCGTCACCATCGAAGCCTCGGGCATTGCCCCGGCGATCATGACCGGTCTGAACCTCGGCGTGCCGGTGATCTTCGCCCGCAAGCAACAGTCCCTGACCCTGACCGAAAACCTACTGTCGGCGACCGTTTATTCGTTCACCAAAAAGACCGAAAGCACCGTGGCCATCTCCCCTCGTCACCTGACCAGCAGCGACCGCGTGCTGATCATCGACGACTTTTTGGCCAACGGTAAGGCGTCGCAAGCGCTGATCTCGATCATCAAGCAGGCAGGCGCCACCGTCGCCGGCCTGGGCATCGTCATCGAGAAGTCGTTCCAGGGCGGCCGTGCCGAGCTGGATTCGCAGGGCTATCGCGTTGAGTCGCTGGCTCGCGTTAAATCGCTGAAGGACGGCGTTGTAACCTTCATCGAATAAAGCCACACCGCCCCCCCTGTGGGAGCGGGCTTGCTCGCGAATGAGTAGTGTCAGTCGAGATCCTGGTTGACTGATTTACCGCTTTCGCGAGCAAGCCCGCTCCCACAGTTGGTTTTGCAGCAGGCCGTTAGTTCGCAGTGGCTTTGAGGCCCGTGAGCAGCAGGCGCTGGAACAGGTCATCCTTTAACCCTTCCGGATTCTTGAGCTGCATCCGCTCCAGGTGTTCAGGGAATGTTGAAGCGTCTGGCGCATCCAGCGCGGCCTTGCCCAGTTCCAGAATCTCAGTCAGCTTGAACTTGCTCTTCAACCAGTTCAGCGCCCGCAACAGATCCCGCTCGATCATCGTGAAATCACAGCCCAACGGATACTCCGGAAACAGGTTCGGGTGTCGCGCGGCAATCGCCTGCAAGCGTTGCGGCGTGTTATCGGCAAATCGTGGATCAATGCGGAAATCCTTCGGCAGTTTGCCGACTGTCTGCGCCTGTTCGATCAGCCCCGCCTGGAAGCGCGAATCGCTGATATTGAGCAACGCCTCGATCACCGCTGCGTCGGTCTTGCCGCGCAGATCGGCAATGCCGTACTCGGTGACGACGATATCGCGCAGATGCCGTGGAATCGTGCAGTGGCCGTATTCCCAGACGATGTTGGAGCTGACGTCGCCCCCCGATTCGCGCCAGCTGCGCAGGATCAGAATCGAGCGTGCATCGTGCAACGCGTGGGCCTGGGCGACAAAATTGTATTGCCCGCCGACCCCGCTGAGCACCCGTCCGTCTTCGAGCTGATCCGACACGCCGGCGCCAAGCAGGGTCATGGTGAAGACGGTGTTGATAAACCGTGCATCAAGACGCTGCAAACGCTTGAGTTCTTCCTGCCCATACAACTCGTTGATGTAGCTGATGCGGGTCATGTTGAATTCGAGGCGCTTGCTCTGCGGCAACTCGCGCAGACGCTGGTAAAAACTGCGCGGGCCAAGGAAGAAGCCGCCGTGCACCGAGATGCCGTCAGGCTGCGCGGCCTCATCGAGGGTGCCGGCGTTGGCCTGCTCTTGCGTGTGGACATCGGGGTAGACCTTGCGCCGGATAATCCCCGCATCCGCTAGCACCAGCAAGCCGTTGACGAACATTTCGCTGCAACCGTAAAGGCCTTTGGCGAACGGTGCGGTGCCGCCCTCACGTTCGATCAATTGCGCCCACTGGCTGACATTCACGTCGGCCAGCAATGCCCGATATCCGGCGTTATCCGCCTGGCGTGCCAGCAACGCAGCCGTCAGTGCATCGCCCATAGAACCAATGCCGACCTGCAACGTTCCGCCGTCACGCACCAGCGTACTGGCATGCAGGCCGATGAAATGATCCTGAAAGCCAACCGGCATGTTCGGCGTGGAAAACAACGTGGTGCTGTCCTTCTCGTCAATCAAAAAGTCGAAGGTGTCGATATCGACCTCGGCATCGCCGGGCATGTACGGCAAATCGGTATGCACTTGGCCGACCAGCAAAATCGTCTCCCCCGCCGCGCGACGCTTGGCGATCATCGGCAACAGGTCGAGGGTGATGTCCGGGTTGCAACTCAGGCTCAAGCGGTCGGGATGCTCACTGCTGCTGGCGAGCAACTGCGCGACCAGGTTCAGGCCGGCGGCGTTGATGTCGCGGGCGGCGTGGCTGTAATTACTGCTGACGTAGTCCTGCTGGGCCGGGGGACTATTGAGCAGGCTGCCGGGCTGCATGAAAAACTGTTCGATGCGGATGTTGGCGGGCAGGCTGTCGCGGTGCAGGTCAGCGAGGAAATCGAATTCCGGGTAATCGCCGAAGACGCGGTCTACGAAGGGCTCGATGAAGCGTTTCTGCAAGCCATCGCCAAGGCTCGGCCGCCCCAGGCACAGGGCGGTGTAGATCGTCAGTTGCCGCTCCGGAAGTTCCTTGAGCCGCCGGTACAGCGCGTTGACGAAGTGATTGGGCTTGCCCAGTCCCAGCGGCAAACCCATGTGAATATGCGCCGGCAACCGCGTGAGCACGTCGTCCACTGCCTGTTCGATTGAACACAACTGCACCATCTGAAGCCTCCCGCCCTTTGCGTGAATAGAGGTAGACCGAGCTTGCCGCTACTTTGCTGCAATGAACAGCCCAGGGTCAGAATCGCAGGCACAAAAAAACCGTCCGAAGACGGTTTTTTTCATCAAAAGAGCGCCTTACTTCAGGCCGGACATCTTCTGGATAGCGCCCTTGAGCTCGTCATCCGTGCAATCAGCGCAGGTGCCTTTCGGCGGCATCGAGTTAATGCCCGTGATGGCTTTGGCCAGGATGCCGTCAAGGCCGCCCTGGTGATCGGCGCGTTCTTTCCAGGCGGCGGTGTCACCGATTTTCGGTGCGCCCAGCAGGCCTGTGCCGTGGCAAGCGTTGCAATGTTTGGCAATCACTTCGTCCGGGGTTTTCGCCCCGCCGCCACCGCCGGCGGTCGCTGCCACTTCCATCCCTTTGCATTCCTGACCTTGTACACACACCTGGCCTACGGGCTCCAGGCGCTTGGCAATGTCGTCATTCGTCGCAGCTTGAGCGCTGACAGCCCAGAGGGCCAGTACGGTTGCTGGTGCAGCCAGCATTTTCATAATTAGGTTCACGCGTTCACCCTCAATGGTGGCTATTCACGCCTGCGGCCACGGTTCGCAGGCGGGCGCAAGTATAGCGGGTAGCCCGCCACACTGAAACAACCCCAAAGTTAAAGGGGTCTTGTTGCACATCGCTAAAACGGTTCGGGTGCCTTCGCCATAGTGGCCTGGCGCCTCTTTGTTTAAAAATTCGCCGGCGTGGCTGCGCTGATTAGTCGCGCGGGCAAGTCGAACGGATTGCGGAAACGATGGGGCTTGGTACTTTCAAAATAGTAGCTGTCGCCGGCTTCGAGAATAAAAGTTTCGAGGCCCACCACCAGTTCCAGACGACCTTCCACCAGAATCCCGGTTTCCTCACCCTCGTGGGTGAGCATTTCTTCGCCGGTGTCGGCGCCCGGTGGGTAGATTTCGTTGAGGAATGCGATGGCCCGGCTCGGGTGTGCACGGCCGACCAGTTTCATGGTCACGGCGCCGTCGGAAATGTCGATCAGCTCGTTGGCTTTGTAGACGATCTGAGTCGGTTGTTCCTGCAGGATTTCTTCGGAGAAGAATTCGACCATCGACATGGGAATGCCGCCCAGAACCTTCCTCAGCGAACTGATCGAAGGGCTGACGCTGTTCTTTTCGATCATCGAAATCGTGCTGTTGGTGACGCCCGCGCGCTTGGCGAGTTCACGCTGGGAAAGCCCTTTGAGCTTGCGGATCGATTGCAGTCGTTCACCGACGTCCAAGGCTGGAGCCTCCTGATGTTGTAAGAATATTGAGCGTTATCATGGCGACAGCGTTCAGTATTTACAACACTTGGGCCCCGCAGCTGCCTCAACCCTCGGAATAGAGCCTTGGCACCCGACGCAGGTTGCAGAAGATCTGGTAAGGAATGGTGTCGGCCCACTTCGCGACGTCGCTGGCGAGGATGTTTTTGCCCCACAACTCGACAGTCGAACCCAGCCCGGCTTCCGGCACATCCGTCAGGTCGATGCACAGCATGTCCATCGATACCCGACCGAGTAGGCGACTGTGTTTGCCGGCCACCAGCACAGGTGTGCCGGTCGGTGCCTGACGCGGGTAGCCATCGGCGTAACCCATGGCGACCACGCCGATGCGCATCGGTTTATCCGTGATGAATTTGGCGCCGTAGCCAATGGGTTCGCCGACCGGCAATTCGCGTACGCAGATAACTTTTGATTCGAGAGTCATCACCGGTTGCAGGCGCTCGGCCACAGCGTTGGCTTCTTCGAACGGCGTGGCGCCGTAAAGCATGATGCCCGGGCGTACCCAGTCGCTGTGGATCTGCGGCCAACCGAGTACAGCGGGCGAATTGCGCAGGCTGACTTCGGCGGCAAGGCCCTGGCGCGCGGCCTCGAAGACCGCCACCTGATCAGCACTGGTCTGCGCGTGCAGTTCATCGGCACGGGCGAAGTGGCTCATCAGCACGATCTTCGCGACTTTGCCGCTGTCCAGCAGTCGCTGGTAGGCCGCCGGGTAATCCTTGGGATGCAGACCGACACGGTGCATGCCCGAGTCGAGCTTCAGCCACACGGTGATCGGTTTGCTCAACGCGGCCTGCTCGATCGCTTCGAGCTGCCACAGCGAATGCACCACGCACCAGAAATCATGCTCAACGATCAGCGCCAGCTCATCGGCCTCGAAAATCCCTTCAAGCAACAACACCGGGGCACGAATGCCGGCGGCGCGCAGTTCCAAAGCCTCTTCGATGCACGCGACGGCAAAACCGTCAGCCTCAGCTTCCAGCGCCTGGGCGCAACGAACCGCGCCGTGGCCGTAAGCATCTGCCTTGATCACCGCGAGCGCCTTGGCGCCGGTGACTTCGCGGGCAATTCGGTAGTTGTGACGCAGGGCTTGAAGGTCGATCAGGGCACGGGCAGGACGCATGGCGGCAGACTTCTAGGCGGTCATGGGAATAAAAACCGGCGCTGGCTGACGGCGTGAACCGCCAACAACACCGGCAGAGGGATCTTTGAAACGATTACGGCAACGCAGCGACGATGGATATCTCGACCAGGATGCTCGGCTTGGCCATCTTCGCCTCGACAGTGGCACGGGCCGGGGCGGCGCCTTTGGGCAACCACTGATCCCACACGGAGTTCATTGCGGCAAAGTGTGCTTCGATGTCGTTCAGGTAGATCGTCGCCGACAGCAGATGCCGTTTGTCGGTCCCGGCCAGATCCAGCAAGCGCTCGATGTTGGCGAGGACATCGCGGGTCTGTTGTTCAATCCCGGCATCGAAATCGTCGCCGACCTGCCCGGCCAAAAACACGGTGCCGTTGTGGCTGACGATCTGACTCATGCGCTCATTGGTGAGCTGGCGATGGATTGACATGCTGGGTCGACTCCTGGGATTTGTTGCCATAACGGGAAATATCGAGGCCTTCGGCACTGATCTGCGGCTTTTTCTTCGCCATCAGGTCGGCCAACAGACGACCGGAACCGCACGCCATGGTCCAGCCGAGCGTGCCGTGACCGGTGTTGAGGAACAGGTTCTTGAACGGCGTGGCGCCCACAATCGGCGTGCCGTCCGGCGTGGTCGGACGCAGGCCGGTCCAGAAACTCGCCTCGGCCAGATTGCCGCCCTGAGGATAAAGGTCGTTGACGATCATCTCCAGGGTTTCGCGTCGACGCGGGTTCAGCGACAGGTCAAAACCGGCAATCTCGGCCATGCCGCCGACGCGGATGCGGTTGTCGAAACGGGTGATTGCGACCTTGTAGGTCTCGTCGAGAATGGTCGAGGTCGGGGCCATCGCCGGGTTGGTGATCGGCACGGTCAGCGAGTACCCCTTGAGCGGGTAAACAGGCGCCTTGATGCCCAACGGCTTGAGCAACTGCGGCGAGTAGCTGCCGAGCGCCAGAACGTAGCGGTCGGCGGTTTCCAGCTTGCCGTCGATCCACACGCCGTTGATGCGATCACCGGCGTAGTCGAGCTTCTGGATGTCTTGGCCGAAACGGAATTCAACACCCAGCTTCACAGCCATTTCGGCGAGACGGGTGGTGAACATCTGGCAGTCGCCGGTCTGGTCGTTCGGCAGGCGCAGCGCGCCGGCGAGGATGTCGGTAACGCCAGCCAGCGCTGGCTCGACCCGGGCGATGCCGGCGCGATCCAGGACTTCGAACGGCACACCGGACTCTTTCAGCACGGCGATGTCTTTGGCGGCGCCGTCGAGTTGTGCCTGGGTGCGGAACAATTGGGTGGTGCCGAGGCTTCGGCCTTCGTAAGCGATGCCGGTTTCAGCGCGTAATTCGTCGAGGCAATCGCGGCTGTACTCGGACAGACGCACCATGCGCTCTTTGTTCACCGCGTATCGGCTGGCGGTGCAGTTGCGCAGCATTTGCGCCATCCACAGGTATTGGTCGATGTCGGCGGTGGCCTTGATCGCCAGCGGTGCGTGGCGTTGCAGCAGCCATTTGATGGCCTTGAGCGGCACACCCGGCGCGGCCCACGGCGAGGCATAACCCGGCGACACCTGGCCGGCGTTGGCGAAACTGGTCTCCATGGCCGCGGCGGGCTGCCGGTCGACCACCACCACTTCAAACCCGGCACGGGCCAGATAATAAGCACTGGCGGTACCGATGACGCCGCTACCCAAGACCATGACGCGCATTTTTGTATCCCTCATCGCGGCTGACCGCCGACGTGTTGTTAGAGCAATGATGAGCGCAGTGTAAAAAATAAATGCCAGTGCTTTTCACTATATAAGCGCCTATATTTGGCGACAATTCTCGGCAAAAACCCTTTTCACGGAGGCGCATCCCCTATGCGTACCAACACTCAGACCAAACGTGAGCTGGACAAGATCGACCGCAACATCTTGCGGATCCTGCAGGCGGATGGGCGGATTTCCTTTACCGAACTCGGGGAAAAAGTCGGCCTCTCCACCACGCCGTGCACCGAACGGGTACGACGTCTGGAGCGCGAAGGGATCATCATGAGCTACAACGCCCGGCTCAATCCTCAGCACTTGAAGGGTAGTCTTTTGGTCTTCGTCGAGATCAGCCTCGACTACAAATCCGGCGATACTTTCGAAGAGTTCCGACGTGCGGTGCTGAAATTGCCCCATGTGCTGGAATGTCATTTGGTATCAGGGGATTTCGATTATCTGGTGAAAGCGCGAATTTCCGAGATGGCCTCGTATCGCAAGTTGCTCGGCGACATCCTGCTCAAGCTGCCGCATGTGCGGGAGTCGAAGAGCTATATCGTGATGGAAGAGGTGAAGGAGAGTTTGAGCCTGCCGGTTCCGGACTGAATTTGACGGTGCCTGTACCGGCCTCTTCGCGAGCAAGCCCGCGCTGGAATGCACTCCAAATGTGCGGGCGGGCTTGCTCGACCAGGTCAACAGTGAACCCGTTAAACCAGGACCTGCCGATTCGCCGCCATGTACTCGAAGATTTGCTTTTCAGCGCGCGGATGAATCAACTCGACCGGCCCCCGTCCATTCGGGCATGGCAAGGTCTTCGTCGTCCCAAACAACCGACAAATCAGCGGCCGCTCGCCATACACCGTGCAGCCATTCGGCCCCAAGTGCACACAGTTCAGTTCTTCCATCGCCGCATCCTGCTCGGCGCGGGTCTTGCGCGGCAGGCGGGCCATCTCTTCGGGTGACGTGGTCACTGGCCCGCAGCAGTCATGGCAGCCCGGCACGCACTCGAACGTGGGGATCTGCTGACGCAGGGTGCGGATTTTCTGGCTGTTGCAACTCATCGAAACAGTGACCTACGGAGAATAGGCGGCAATTGTGCCGCAAAAGCCGTGATCCAGACAGCAACGGGCGACCCGTGTTGCCCGTCTTCGGGCGGGCGGCTTATGCTCCGTCAAATTTTCTCGACACTTAGCCGTTGGATGATGCCCATGAATGCCCGCGCCCGAAACCTCGCGAGCCAACCCCACGTTGCCTCCTACTATGCCGCCAGCAGCCTGCCGCAGCCCGATCACCCAAGACTGCAAGGCGAAGTGATTGCCGACGTGTGCGTGGTGGGCGGCGGGTTTTCCGGGCTGAACACGGCGCTGGAACTGGCCGAACGCGGTCTGCGCGTGGTGTTGCTGGAGGCGCACAGGATTGGCTGGGGCGCCAGTGGTCGTAACGGCGGGCAGTTGATTCGCGGGGTCGGCCACGGTCTCGATCAATTTGCCAATGTCATCGGCGCCGACGGCGTGCGGCAGATGAAGCTCATGGGCCTGGAAGCGGTGGAAATCGTCCGCCAGCGCGTCGAGCGTTTCCAGATCCAGTGCGACCTGACCTGGGGCTACTGCGACCTCGCCAACAAACCCGCCGACCTCGAAGGCTTTGCCCAAGACGCCGAAGAACTGCGCGGTCTGGGCTATCGCTACGAAACCCGTTTGCTGCAAGCCAATGAAATGCACACCGTGGTCGGTTCCAAACGCTACGTTGGCGGGCTGATCGACATGGGTTCCGGGCATCTTCACCCATTGAATCTGGCGTTGGGTGAAGCGGCAGCGGCGCAGCAACTGGGGGTGCAACTGTTCGAGCATTCGGCGGTGACCCGCATCGACTACGGCTCTGAAGTGAAGGTGCACACAGCGCAGGGTTCGGTACGCGCGAAAACGCTGGTGCTCGGTTGCAACGCCTACCTCAACAACCTCAACCCACAACTGAGCGGCAAAGTTTTGCCCGCCGGCAGCTACATCATCGCGACCGAGCCTTTGACTGAGGAGCAGGCGCACAACTTGCTGCCGCAGAACATGGCGGTCTGTGATCAGCGGGTAGCGCTGGATTACTACCGCCTCTCGGCCGATCGCCGTCTACTGTTCGGCGGCGCCTGCCATTACTCGGGGCGCGATCCGAAGGACATCACCGCCTACATGCAGCCGAAGATGCTCGACGTCTTTCCGCAACTGGCCGGGGTGAAGATCGATTATCAGTGGGGCGGGATGATCGGCATCGGTGCCAACCGTCTGCCGCAGATTGGCCGGCTCAATGACCAGCCGAATGTGTATTACGCCCAGGCCTATTCCGGCCACGGGGTGAATGCCACGCACCTGGCGGGCAAACTGCTGGCAGAGGCGATCAGCGGGCAGCACAGCGATGGCTTCGATCTGTTTGCCAAGGTGCCGCACATCACTTTCCCGGGCGGCAAGCATCTGCGTTCGCCGCTGCTGGCGCTGGGGATGTTGTGGCATCGGCTTAAAGAGCTGGTCTGATCTTTTTATAAGCCTTCGCGAGCAAGCCCGCTCCCACACCAGGACTGCAATTCCCTGTGGGAACGGGCTTGCTCGCGAAGAGACCCGCAAAAACAATACAGATTTCAGATTCGCCAGAACGGCTTCAACCCTTCCTCCTGCGCCTGCTCGCGGGTCAGCCCCACATCCTTGAGTTGCTCCGGCGTCAGGCCGAGCAACACCTTGCGCGTGTGCAGACGATGCCAGAACAGACCCCAGCGACTCAGGCCTGACGGCGCGTTGCGCATGGCCGCATTCCACGTACTGTCCTCCTGCCCAGCCACCAGTTCCTGACTGTGTAACGTCAGCCGCACATCGCTCAAGCCGTTCATTTTTGTCGCTCCTGTTTACTTGGGTCGCCAGAGATTCCATGATGCGCGGGCCGGCAAAAGCATTACAGATCCAAACAACCTGCATTAAATCCATACAGATTTGCTGTTTCTGCCACTGAATTGTCGATTTACGCCGCATCTGTACTGGTTTATCGAATCATCTGCATCGAGGCAGTGTCATGACGCTATATGTGAATCTCGCCGAACTGCTCGGCACGCGCATCGAACAAGGCTTCTACCGTCCGGGTGATCGCCTGCCGTCGGTACGCGCCTTGAGCGTAGAACATGGCGTGAGTCTCAGCACGGTGCAGCAGGCTTATCGCGTGCTCGAGGACAGTGGCCTGGCCACACCAAAACCCAAGTCCGGGTATTTCGTGCCGGTCGGTCGCGAGTTGCCGGAGCTGCCCGCCGTCGGGCGTCCGGCGCAGCGCCCGGTGGAGATCTCGCAGTGGGATCAGGTGCTGGAATTGATTCGCGCGGTGCCGCGCAAGGATGTGGTGCAACTCGGACGCGGGATGCCCGACGTCACAACGCCGACCATGAAACCGCTACTGCGCGGACTGGCGCAGATCAGTCGCCGCCAGGACATGCCCGGTCTGTATTACGACAACATCCACGGCACCCTCGAACTGCGTGAACAGATCGCTCGGCTGATGCTCGACTCGGGTTGCCAGTTGAACGCCAGCGACCTCGTCATCACGACCGGTTGTCACGAGGCGCTGTCCACCAGCATCCGCGCGATCTGTGAACCCGCAGACATCGTCGCGGTGGATTCGCCGAGCTTTCACGGCGCCATGCAGACCCTCAAAGGCCTGGGCATGAAAGCCCTGGAAATCCCCACCGACCCGCTCACCGGCATCAGCCTCCAAGCCCTGGAACTGGCGCTGGAGCAATGGCCGATCAAAGCCATCCAGATCACCCCAAACTGCAACAACCCGCTGGGCTACATCATGCCGGAGTCGCGCAAACGTGCGTTGTTGACGCTGGCGCAACGCTTTGACGTGGCGATCATCGAGGACGATGTATATGGCGAACTGGCCTATACCTACCCGCGTCCGCGCACCATCAAATCCTTCGACGAAGACGGCCGCGTGCTGTTGTGCAGTTCATTTTCCAAGACACTGGCACCCGGGCTGCGTATTGGCTGGGTGGCGCCCGGTCGTTATCTGGAACGGGTGCTGCACATGAAATACATCAGCACTGGCTCCACCGCGACGCAACCACAGATTGCCATTGCCGAGTTTCTCAAAGCAGGCCACTTCGAACCGCATTTGCGCAGGATGCGTGCACAATACCAGCGCAGTCGCGACGTAATGATTGACTGGGTCACGCGCTACTTTCCGGCAGGTACTCGCGCCAGTCGCCCGCAAGGCAGCTTCATTCTTTGGGTCGAATTGCCGGAAGGTTTTGACACGCTGAAACTCAATCGTGCCTTGCATGATCAGAACGTGCAGATTGCAGTCGGCAGCATTTTTTCCGCCTCGGGCAAGTACCGCAATTGCCTGCGAATGAATTACGCTGCCAAACCGACACCGCAGATCGAAGAGGCGGTGCGCAAGGTCGGCGCAGCGGCCACCAGGCTGCTCGCCGAGGACGGCAACTGACACACAGGCTGTGGCGAGGGACCTTGCGCCCACTGGGTCCTTTGGTTCTCCGTAAAAGCGCGAGCACGCCCCCTCACCACACCTGACGTTTCACTTCCCCCCATTTTTCAACCTGACAGCATGGCCTTACTGACGAAAACTCAGCCGGGTTTCAAATCGGGTCAGGTCGCTGACCCGGGTGGCTGCCGAGGTGACGTGCGCTTCCAGTTCCAGTTCGACTTCCAGGCTTCTGCCTTCAATACCCATTCCCGCGACCGCCGGTATCAGGCTGACGCCAGGTTGCAGAGTGCGCGCATCCGCCGCGGGAGCCTGCCCGTCACTGATCCAGTCGACCGTTTTACCGTCCACCCGCACGGTCAGCACCCGCACGCTGAGCGTGCCCGCACCAAAGCGGTATTGCCCGGCATAAGCCGCTGGCGCGACCAGCGTCAGGCGCAACGGGCCTGGTTGTTCGCATTGGACGTTGGCCTGAGCACGACGCAATCCGAAACTCAATGGATCACCCGGCGGTGACTGCGCCAGCAGTTGCCCGCGTGTCGTGCGGCCAAAATCGACGACGGCCGGGCCCAGTCTGACGCTGCAGTCGGGCCGGGCCTGCGCCCATCCCATGTGCGTCAACAGGCACAGCCATACAACGCCTGCCACTCGATTTTTGATGCCGTGCATGGTGCTTTCCTTTTTCAGACAGTCCGGCAGAGGGCCTGCGCGGTTTCGTACAGCGCATAAGGGTCACGCGCCTCGCTCATGGCGAACTCCAGTCGACAGCGCTGACCGCCCGCAAGCCGCAGATACAGTTCGAGGTCAGGCTGTACGTCGGACAGGAAAATCTGTCCGGCACCCAGCACGCTGGTGATGTATTGCTCCTGTGCGTCGAACACGCCGAGCCCCTTGTCGACCAACACGTTATCCACCGTGCGCACCTCTAACAGCACCCGCCGAGCCGTGACCATGTCGAACGCCAGGCGCGGCACCGCGCCGCGTCCAGCCTCGACCTCCTGATAGGCGTTATGCACATCGACGTTGTGTCCCAGGCTGGCGGTGTCGATCTCCACCCGGCCCTTGCTGTAGGCCGGCAGGCTGGCTGCCACCGCATGGCCGGAACGGTCGGTCCAGACCGGGCCTCGCGGGGTGATCAGGCGCACCCCGGCGCTGTCGCCCGCCTTGAGCAATGCGAAGGTCTCGCGCAGCGGATAAGGCGACAGCGTCACGCCGGCGTCATGCACCAGCGCACCGCCGCGCAGGCCGACGTCATAGCTCTCGTCGCCGCTACCGCTGCGCGAGTAACCCGCATCCAGTTGACTGTATCGGGGCAACAGATTGACCCGCCCGTTGAAACCCGATTGGCCACTATCCGGCCGCTCCGCACCGAGGCTGTAGGCCAGGGTATCGCTGACTTGTTCGTTGAATCGCAGGCCGCTGCGCGTGCCGCCGACCGAGTCATTGCGCACGTAACCGCGCAACGTCCGCTGCGATCCCAGCGGCACACTCACGCTCAGATAAGCCGCCGTACCTCGGGCATCGTCCGCTACCCCGGCGATATCCCGCTCCAGGGTGAAAGAAACATTGGCCCGACGAATCATCTGCGACCAGGCAACGGCGACCCGTGAGGTCACCGTCCCGTCGAACATTGAGAACCGCGAGTAACTCCCAGAGAAACCACCCAGAGTCAGACTGCCCGCACTGAGGCTCGCACTCAGTTGATTGCGCACGCGCTGGAACGGCTGGTCATCGCGCGGATTCCACGCGGTGTCCGACAGCGTGCGGAAATCCCGGGTCTGCTGAGTCAGCGCCAGACTGGCCGATAGCCTTTCGCCTAACAAACCATTCGCCGCCCACTGTACCTGGGTGCCGGACAGTGCTTGATCCTGGGCCCGCGACATCACCTGCCGACCGCTCAGTACGAGGCGCTCACCGACGGCGCCCTGCATCGCCCAGCCCAACGATTGATAGCCGTTGCCGAACATCGCACCGGCCGTGGCTTGCCAGCGCGGGCTCAGGCGCCAGTCCTTGCTGGCGGCAGCAAACGACGGTGCATCACGCTCGTCGCCGGCGTAACGCCGCACCTTTCCCGCGGCCAGTCCATAGCCCGCCACCCTGCCCGGCAGCGTACTAAGCAGTTGCGTCGCCGGGACAATAAAGCGCCGCTGCTGACCGTCCTCTTCGTGCACCGTGACCTCAAGATCCACGCTCTGACTGAGCAGCGGCAAACCCACCAG
Source organism: Pseudomonas sp. NPDC087614 (assembly GCF_044743485.1). NCBI lineage: Bacteria > Pseudomonadati > Pseudomonadota > Gammaproteobacteria > Pseudomonadales > Pseudomonadaceae > Pseudomonas > Pseudomonas sp. NPDC087614. Next base: position 45,886 of record NZ_JBIUWN010000036.1, read on the forward strand.
GGTGAAGGGGCCGCTGGGCACTAGGGTGGTATAGATCAGCGCACCGTTCTGGTTGACCTCGATTCTCGCGGCGGAGTAGGCAATGCCCTCGACTCTGGCACCGGCGCTGTCCTCGTCCAGTTCCATCAGTGCCATCTCGGGCTGCAACTGAAAACCGTTGAATGCCTCACCGGAAAACAGCGGCGAGACCATGTTCAATTGCCCCAATTGAAGGTTGGCCTGATAGCGTTCCGAGGTGTGTGAAGCGTAGGCATACAGGTGTTCGAGGCTGCCCTGCCCGGCGAATTCGCTGTAAGCCTGGCGGCTGCGAAAGGACCAGTCAGCCGTGTTCAAACCCAGTTCACTGTTGAGGCTGCGGTACTGGCTGGATTGCCCGGCGAACCGACTGCCGAGCAGCAAGGCATCGTAGTTGAACAGCCCCGCCGTACCGCCGTTGAAGAAACGCCGTTGCGCCGGATGATCGGGCAGCAGCGTATCGGTCGGCATCAGCAGATCGATGTGTTGCCGAGAAGGATCGGCTTGTACCACGGATTGCGGAAACCGTCGGGCAAACAGTTCGCATCCCGAACCGGGCTCCGACTCGACGTGATCCGCCCTGATGCCGCCACGCTCCAGCAAAGGCGGCGCGAAACACAGATCACCTGCAGCATCGAACGTCACCCGCAACCGCCCCTTGGGCACACCATTGACCGCCAGCGTTACGGTTTGCGCACCCTCGCGAAAACGCGGTACCTGGCTGAAATACTCGGCCAGATGCGGATCCAGCCCGCGAGACCTGAGCACATCCTGATTGAACTGCACCGCGGCCGGCACTGCCCGGGTGTCACTTGAAACGGCATGACTGTGCATCGGCGGACAAACCCAAGTGATGACCAGCAAAACGCCAGCCCAGCGCCTCCCGTGCATCAGTCCGGCACCAACGGCGCGTCAACGTGCCCGATGGCAAATCCGTAAGTGGTCACCGGGAACAATCGCACTTGTGTCGGCCGACGGCCCGGGTCGACGGCACCGCTCAACGTCAGTTGCTCACCGGGCAACACGTACGTGCGCCCCAGATCGATCTCCTGCTCTCCCGGCAGCAAATTCACCGCGTGGCCAAGACGCACGACATACGGACTGGGGTTACGCACCTGGACCACGCTGCCCTGGCGCGTCCAGACCAGATGTTTCCAGGGTTCGCGGTCGATCGGTAATTTGGCCGGACGCAGGATGACGGGAATGTTCTGCCGCACGCTCAGGCTTACCTGGGCTTTGCCGGACGAGTCTTGCGGCGCGATGCCCTCGAACACCACACGCTTGAGGCGCTCGGTTTGCAGCGGTTCGGCGCTGCGCAGGATGAACCGCACACGCTGCGTGGTCCCGGGTTCGACGCGCGCCACCGGCGGCGTCAGTAATAACAGTGACTCAGTGTCTTGCGGCACGTCTTCGATGGAAGTGTGCAGCAGCGCCGGATGTGACTCGCTGTTGAGCACATTGATCCCTGCTTCACCGACGCCTTCATCGAGCACGACGACGGGCGTTTCGGGAACCATCCCCGCCGCCCGAACAGGATCGGGCCCCCACAAAGAAACCAGCAGCATGCTGGCGATGGTGTTGCGCACAAAGGCGTTCATGTAAGGCTCCACAGGCAAGCGCGCAGACGCCATCAGCGCCGGACAACGAGCCAGCCGATTGTGTTGATTGGAAATGACAAGCCTGGACGCCACCCAAACCCGTCGAGGGGTTCTGCGGCTCATGCGGCACTGCCCGACCACGGTTCGCGGCAGTGCCTTGCCCTCAGAGGTAGAGCAGTTCGAACGTCGCCGAACCGTTGAGTGAAATGTCAGAGGTAATCGGCAGACTCGACGTCGGGCCTATGACGGGCACCAGCGTTATGGGGAAGGTATGCACCATTCCGGGCAGAGGGCCTGCGGCCGTACTGCGCCCCCAGGAATAACGCAGGTTGCCCTCATAGTTTTTACCCAGGAGCGTGGCAGTATCCGGCTCGCTCCAATTGGCGCTGGTACCTTGCTTGTACATCACACTCGACAACTCGCCATCGACGGAGGGTTTGCCGAATCGCAAGCCATAGCCGCCGATCTTGTTGCCGCCCACCTCACCGATTCCGAAGATGTACATTTTCCAATCGGTGCCATCGACAACGATGCCCGGCCGTTGAGTATGGGCCTGGTTGTCATGCACCTTGATGGCCATCGGCGCGGACGCCGAGCAACTGACGCTCAAGGTGATATTGCGGTTGGTCAGTTCGGTCTGATAATCGCGGTTCAGCGATGCGGCAGAGATGTTGCCCAGGTCTACCAAGTTGCCGCCGGAAAAAGCGGGGGTGCAGGAGGTCGGGATGATCGTCCCGGTAATGGTCAGATCTGTTGAGTCAGCCATGACCAGCGCTGGACAGAGCGCGCTTGCAACAGCCATTGCACGAAAGGTATTACGCATGAAAATTCTCACTCCATAAGAATCGAAAGATGACATTCATCTGCGCTTTTTCTGAGTAAAAACAGGAAAGATCCTGCATCAGAATCAGCGCCGTCATTATTCCGATTGCTGTATAGGAGTGATGTAAGGCGAAGTAACAATCGACACCGGAAAATTCGCTACAAGACGTAGCTGATGTGAGCCGGAAAATTCCTCAATCTGTTGAAGAACTTCCCTCCTGCCGACAGTCATAGGCTACAAGCCGCTCTAGTCGGCGCGTCGGCTCCGCCGAATAACCCGTCACGCCCGCCGTGCCATACTCCAGGCCCGCCCACATTCGGAAACATCTGACTTGAGTTCCAGACACGCCCTTACGCTTGCACTGCTGGTCGTCCTGCCGCTGAGCGGGTGCACCACGCTCGATGTTCCCCGGACGCCAAGCCAGGCCCTGCCGGCGAAGGAGTCTGCGTTCGGTCGTTCAATTCAGGCGCAGGCAGCGCCCCATCAGGGACAGTCCGGTTTCCGCCTGTTGTCCAACAGCACCGAAGCGTTCACCGCACGCGCCGAACTGATCCGCCACGCGCAAACCAGTCTCGACTTGCAGTACTACATCGTCCACGACGGCATCAGCACGCGGATGCTGGTTGAGGAACTGCTCAAGGCTGCCGACCGTGGCGTGCGCGTACGAATCCTGCTTGACGACACCACCAGCGACGGCCTGGACCAGATCATCGCCACGCTGGCGGCGCATCCGCAGATCCAGATTCGCTTGTTCAACCCGCTGAATCTGGGGCGCAGCACGGGCGTGACCCGGGCGGCCGGGCGCCTGTTCAATCTGTCGCTGCAACACCGGCGAATGCACAACAAACTGTGGCTGGCGGACAACAGCGCGGCCATCGTGGGTGGGCGCAATCTGGGCGACGAGTATTTCGATGCCGAGCCAAACCTGAATTTCACCGACATCGACATGCTCAGCATGGGGCCCGTGGCCGAGCAACTCGGGCACAGCTTCGATCAGTACTGGAACAGCGCGCTGAGCAAACCGATCGAAGCATTTCTAACCAGCAAACCCTCAGCCAAGGATCTGCAGAACACCCGCACACGCCTGGAAGAATCGCTGGAGGACACCCGCAAGCAGAATCACGCGCTGTATCAGCAGTTGATGAAGTTCAAGACCGAACCACGCATGGACATCTGGCGCACAGAGCTGATCTGGGCCTGGAACCAGGCGCTGTGGGATGCGCCGAGCAAGGTGCTGGCCAAAGCTGAGCCTGATCCGCAATTGTTGCTGACCACGCAACTGGCGCCGGAGCTGAAGGGCGTCAGCAAAGAACTGATCATGGTTTCGGCGTACTTCGTACCCGGCCAGCCGGGGCTGGTGTACCTGACCGGACGCGCCGACGCGGGCGTTTCAGTGACCCTGCTGACCAATTCGCTGGAAGCCACCGATGTGCCGGCCGTGCACGGCGGCTATGCCCCCTATCGCAAAGCGCTGCTGGAGCATGGCGTGAAACTGTTCGAGCTGCGTCGCCAGCCCGGTGATGGCGGCGGCAGCGGCCCGCATATTTTTTACAGCAAATCGTTTCGCGGCTCGGACTCCAGCCTGCACAGCAAAGCGATGATCTTCGACCGACAGAAGTCGTTCATCGGCTCATTCAACTTCGACCCGCGCTCAGTGCTTTGGAACACCGAAGTCGGGGTGTTGGTGGACAGCCCCGAACTCGCCGGGCATGTGCGCGAACTGGCCCTGCAAGGCATGGCACCGGCACTGAGTTACGAGGCAACGCTTGAGAACGGGCAGATTGTCTGGGTGACCGAGGACAACGGCCAGATGCACACCCTGACCAAAGAACCGGGGAGTTGGTGGCGACGGTTCAATGCGTGGTTCAGCACCACCGTCGGTCTTGAGCGAATGCTGTAGCCCGGCCAGAGGTATTCCCCCGCACGCATTCAGGCAGGCTCGGCCACCGCGCCAAACGCGCCTTGGCGCGACACCAGAATCACCAGGCCAAACGCCCCTGCCGCCATCAACAACGGCAGCGCATGACCACTGATCCACTGACTGCCCGCCCCCGCCGCCAATGGCCCGACCAGGCAGCCAACGCCCCACAGTTGCGCGATGTGCGCATTGGCACGCACCAGCGCATCGTCGCGATAACGTTCACCGATGAGGATCAGCGACAGCGTGAACAGTCCGCCAGCACTGGCGCCGAACAGCACCCACAACGGCCAGATCAGCAGCGTATCGATCAGCAACGGAATTGCCAGGCTCGACAGCAGCAACACCACGGCGCACCCGGTAAACAGCGTCCTGCGGGATAAACGGTCGGCCAACGCACCAATCGGCAATTGCAGTAACGCATCGCCAACCACCACAGTACTGACCATCGCCAAGGCGATTTCTGCGGTGAAGCCTTGGCGCAGACAGTAAACAGGCAGCAGTGTCAGGATCATCGCCTCAAACGCCGCAAACAACGACACCGCCCAGGCAATCGCCGGCAGTTCACGGGCGAAGCGCCACAGGTCACTGAACGTCACGCTGCTTGCTTCACTGCTCGGCGCACCACTGCGGCCCAGCAACAGCAAGGGCGAAATCGTCAGTAACGCCACACCGACCCAGAAACCGTAATCGTGATCGGTGCCGAGCGCTCCCAGCAGCAAAGGGCCAGACAATTGGCTCAGCGCATAGCTGCTGCCATACAGCGCCACCAGCCGTCCGCGCCATTGCTCGACCACCAGTTGGTTGATCCAGCTCTCGCCGAGGATGAAAACAATGGTCAGGATCACGCCGATCATCAGCCGCAACACCAGCCAGATCGGATAGCTGGGCAACAACGCCAGCAAACCGATCGACAGCGCCCCGGCCCACAGACACAGGCGCATGAGATTGGCCGTACCGAAGCGCGCAGCCAGATGACTGGAGATCTTCGCCCCCAACAGCACGCCAATCGCCGGCATCGCCGCCATCACGCCGATGGCGAAGGCGCCATAACCCCACCCCTCCAGACGCAACGACACCAGCGGCATGCTGACCCCCAAGGCCAGACCGACACTCAAGACAGACGCCAACACGGCGAAATACGTCGCCCAACGCATGTTCCACGCTCCTGTGGATATTCTTGTTTTCACCACAAAACCAATGTGGGAGCGGGCTTGCTCGCGAAGACGGTTTCACATTCAGCAGATGTGCTGAGTGATACACCGCTTTCGCGAGCAAGCCCGCTCCCACAGGGATCCGCGCTTCGTCAGAGAGCCCGGGACAACCGGGCTCCCTCAAGGGTTTACAGCTTGATCCAGGTCGATTTCAGCTCGGTGTACTTGTCGAACGCGTGCAGCGATTTGTCGCGGCCGTTGCCCGACTGCTTGAAGCCACCGAACGGTGCGGTCATGTCGCCGCCGTCGTACTGATTGACCCACACGCTACCGGCACGCAACGCCTTGGCGGTCAGGTGCGCCTTGGAGATGTCCTGTGTCCACACCGCAGCAGCCAGGCCGTACGGCGTGTCGTTGGCAATCTGGATCGCCTCTTCAGCGGTATCGAAAGCGATGACCGACAGCACTGGGCCGAAGATCTCTTCCTGAGCGATCTTCATTGCATTGCTCACACCGTCGAAAATCGTTGGCTCAACGTAGGTGCCACCGGTTTCCTGGAGGATGCGCTTGCCGCCCGCGACCAGTTTGGCGCCATCGGTATGGCCGGACTCGATGTACGACAGCACAGTATTCATCTGCTGGGTATCCACCAGCGCGCCGACGTTCGTCGAAGGATCCAGCGGGTTGCCCGGCTTCCAGGCTTTGAGCGCCTCAATCACCATCGGCAGGAATTTGTCCTTGATCGAACGCTCGACCAACAGACGCGAACCGGCGGTGCAGACTTCGCCCTGGTTGAAGGCAATCGCGCTGGCGGCGGATTCGGCGGCGGCTTGCAGATCCGGGGCATCGGCGAAGACAATGTTCGGGCTCTTGCCACCGGCCTCCAGCCAAACACGCTTCATGTTCGATTCGCCGGAATAGATCATCAGTTGCTTGGCGATCTTGGTCGACCCGGTGAACACCAGCGTATCGACGTCGTTGTGCAGAGCCAGCGCCTTGCCAACGGTGTGGCCGTAGCCCGGTAGTACGTTGAGCACGCCTTTCGGGATACCGGCTTCAACAGCCAATGCCGCGATACGGATGGCGGTCAGCGGGGATTTTTCCGACGGCTTGAGGATCACCGAGTTACCCGTCGACAGCGCCGGGCCGAGCTTCCAGCAAGCCATCATCAGCGGGAAGTTCCACGGCACGATGGCGCCGACAACGCCCACCGGCTCGCGGGTTACCAGACCCAGTTGATCGTGCGGGGTAGCCGCGACTTCGTCGTAAATCTTGTCGATCGCTTCACCGCTCCAGCTCAGCGCTTGCGCCGCGCCCGGAACGTCGATGTACAGCGAATCACTGATCGGCTTGCCCATATCGAGGGTTTCGAGCAGGGCCAGTTCTTCGGCGTGCTGTTTCAGCAGGCCGGCGAAGCGGATCATGGTGGCTTTACGCTTGGTCGGCGCCAGGCGCGACCAAACGCCGGAATTGAAAGTGGCGCGGGCGTTTTCCACCGCGCGCTGGGCATCGGCGGCGTCACAGCTGGCAATCTTGCCCAGCAGACGGCCATCGACCGGGCTGATGCACTCGAAGGTCTCGCCGGAGACGGCATCAGTGTATTCGCCATTAAGGTAAGCGCGGCCTTCGATCTTCAGGTCGCGAGCACGTTGTTCCCAGTCGGCACGAGTCAGGGTGGTCATTTAAGTGTCCTCCTCTTGTTCAATACGAACGCCGCACGATCATCGCCAGCGCCCTCAGGAATTCTGCCCGGCCAGCCTGCATTTCGGCCCAAGGCACCCGCCACCCTAAACCAGCGGCCGGGGTTGTTTCAATATATTTGACATAAGCGCGCTATACGGCCTTGCGGTGTTCAATTTAATAAACATAGACTTTGGCCCTTTCCAGCCATCGCGCCGTCCTCACGGGAGAAAACAACAATGAACATCCAGAACGTCGTCGACATCAGCCTGACAACCAGCGAAGCCGAACGCTACCGGCCGGACCCGGCCAAAGTGCTCAAGGGCGATCCCGAGCAAGCGGTGTTCAACCAATACGACAGCCCTTGTGGGCAAATGAACGTCGGCGTGTGGGAAGGTGCGGAGGGCCAATGGACGGTAAATTACACCGAGCATGAATACTGCGAGATTTTGCAGGGCGTTTCCGTACTGCGTGACAGCGATGGCAATGCCAAGACCTTGCGCGTGGGTGATCGCTTTGTGATTCCGGCGGGGTTCCGTGGCACTTGGGAAGTGCTGGAGGCTTGCCGCAAGATCTATGTGATCTTTGAACAGAAAAAATAACTATATACCGCACAGCCTTACTGAATTGGTCGGACGATGCAGAGGCCCAAAACGGGCACCTCATCCATGCATAAGGAAATGCAATATGACCAATGATGAAGTCTTGCAACAGATTCGCCACTTGATCGGCAGCCGCTATGTGCCGAGCGTCGAGACCTACATCAGCGAGCTGACCGGCCGTGGAAATATCCGCAGCGGACTGGTGGGCACGACTGATCTGCACCCCGAACGCCTGAACATCCAGCAGGATTCCGCAGGCAACATCGAGTCGTTCAGCTTCTACTGAGTACGGCTCAGACGGGCGGCATGGGGAGTAAATCCCGGGTCGTTTCGGGGCAACAAAAAAGGCCCGTATCGTGAGATACGGGCCTTTTTTGTAAGTCGGGAAAAATCAATTACTTGATTTTGCCTTCCTTGTACATCACGTGCTTGCGAACAACCGGATCATATTTCTTGATCTCGATTTTGTCCGGGGTAGTACGCTTGTTCTTGTCGGTAGTGTAGAAGTGACCAGTACCGGCGCTCGAGATCAAACGAATCAATTCACGCATGATTAGCTCCCTTAAATCTTGCCATCGCGGCGAAGTTCGGCGAGCACGACAGTGATGCCACGCTTGTCGATGATACGCATGCCTTTGGCAGATACGCGCAGACGCACAAAACGTTTCTCTTCTTCAACCCAGAAGCGGTGATGCTGCAGGTTCGGCAGGAAACGACGACGGGTTTTGTTGTTTGCGTGGGAAATGTTATTCCCAGTCACCGGACCCTTACCGGTAACTTGACATACTCTCGACATGCCTCAGCCCTCTAACCACATGCCCAACCCGGCATGGGTTGGCCGCTTAATCTCTCAGTCATTTGGCGCCAGGCGCCGCGTTTCTTTAGAGGTCTTACCGGCTACACCTACAGTGAAGGAACCGGGCCCCTAGAAAAGAGCGCTGCTTTATACCAGAAAGACCGGGAAGCAACAACAATCGGTGTGCAATCAATCGGTAAAAAGGCGATTTTTCAGGCTGCGAACGCCTTGGATAAAGGCCGGCATTGATTTTTACCGCTCGTCGCAGAAAAACGCCTGCGCGGGCGTTTCGGACTTTTTACGAAGCCACGCAGTCTGAAAAACGGATAGCACTGTGCCCTGAAAATGCAAAATGGGGATAGTCATTTGTAATCCAGACCTCTAGGGTAGGCCTTTTCCAGACTGCACTTGCAGATGGGCCTTCGATCTGTAAAAGGAAACCGACCATGCGCCTCGCTGCCCTACCCCTGCTGCTCGCACCGCTCCTGCTGAGCCCCCTGGCCCAGGCCGCCGCGCTGAGCGTTTGCACCGAGGCCAGCCCTGAAGGGTTCGACGTGGTGCAGTACAACTCGCTGACCACCACCAACGCCTCGGCCGACGTGCTGATGAACCGCCTGGTGGACTTCGACACAGCCAGCGGCAAAGTCGTCCCGAGCCTGGCCGACAACTGGGAAGTCAGCACCGATGGCCTGACTTATGTGTTCAAGCTACACCCGCAGGTGAAGTTTCATACAACCGATTACTTCAAGCCGACCCGCGAACTGACAGCAGAGGACGTCAAATTCAGCTTTGACCGCATGCTCGACCCTGCCAATCCGTGGCACAAAGTCGCCCAGAGCGGCTTCCCGCATGCGCAGTCGATGCAGTTGCCAGCGCTGATCAAGAAAATCGACGCACTGGATCCGCTGACCGTGCGCTTCACCCTCGATCACCCGGACTCGACCTTTCTGGCGACCCTGAGCATGGGTTTCGCCTCGATCTATTCCGCCGAATACGCTGACAAGTTGCTAAAGGCCAACGCGACGGAAAAGCTCAACAGCCAACCGATCGGCACCGGCCCGTTCGTGTTCACGCGTTTCCAGAAAGACGCCTCGATCCGCTACAAGGCCAACCCGGATTATTTCGCTGGCAAGCCATCGGTTGATCCACTGATCTTCGCCATCACCCCGGACGCCAACGTGCGCCTGCAAAAACTGCGGCGCAACGAGTGCCAGATCGCGTTGTCGCCGAAGCCATTGGACGTACAGGCAGCGCTGAAAGAGCCGACGCTGAAAGTCGAAAAGACTGACGCGTTCATGACTGCTTTCGTTGGTATCAACAGCCAGCATCCGCCGCTGGACAAGCCGCAAGTGCGTCAGGCAATCAATCTTGCCTTCGATAAGGCCCACTACATCAAAGCCGTGTTCGAAGACACCGCCGAAGCGGCTAACGGCCCTTACCCGCCGAACACCTGGAGCTATGCGAAAAACCTGCCGGGGTATCCGCACGACGTGGCGAAAGCCAAGGATCTGATGGCCAAGGCCGGCTTGAAGGACGGCTTCCAGACCACCATCTGGACGCGTCCGTCCGGCAGCCTGCTCAACCCCAACCCAAGCCTCGGCGCGCAGATGTTGCAATCGGACCTGGCGGAAATCGGCATTCAGGCGGAAATCCGCGTGATCGAATGGGGCGAATTGATTCGCCGCGCCAAGGCCGGCGAGCATGACTTGCTGTTCATGGGCTGGGCGGGCGACAACGGCGACCCGGACAACTTCCTCACGCCGCAATTTTCCTGCGCGGCGGTCAAGTCCGGTACCAACTTCGCCCGCTACTGCAATGCCGATCTGGACAAGCTGATCAGCGCGGGCAAGACCACCAGCGAGCAAGGCGTGCGCAGCAAGCTTTATGAGCAGGCGCAGGCGCAGATCCAGCAGCAGGCGCTGTGGCTGCCGCTGGCGCACCCGACGGCCTTCGCGTTGACGCGCAAGGATGTCCAGGGCTACTCCGTCAGCCCGTTTGGACGGCAGGACTACTCCAGGGTTACGTTCAAGTAGCCTGACACAGCACACCCCCACTGTGGGAGATTCTATGGTTCATGCCTAGCCCCTAAACCGCTTTAGGGGAGTATTCGCTCTGGTTTTTCAACAGAGCAAATACCACCCGGGCAAGC
>NZ_JBIUWN010000037.1:0-55184 GCF_044743485.1 Pseudomonas sp. NPDC087614
TCCAGCTTGGCGACGTAGAGGTCGATCACACGAACGAGGTGATCCTCGGGGATCAGTTCCTCCAGCGAGGCCGGGAACACGCTGGTCTGGCTGCGGGACTCTCCTTGGATGTAGGCCATAACGAAAAATGCTCCGTATCTTTCGATACGGAGCATTTTCTTTGAGTGCCGCACAGATTGCTAGGTTTTCACACAGTCTGAATTGGCGCCCTTTGTCGTTTCTGCAATCCCATCAATCCACGTGCGCCAAATCTCCGCGCAACGCCACGCTCGACACCACCAGCCCGGCACGGCACTGGAATTTTTCGGTGTCTTTGTACAGGTCGCGCTGGTCGACGCTGGCGATGTTGATCACGGCGTTGGCGTCAGCTTTTTTCGCGGCGTTCTGCAGGGTCGCCAGCGCCGATTGCAGGGCCCAGAAGCAGGCGTCTTCGTCGGACTTGTTCGAGCCGTTGGTCTTGCGGCTGCTGCTCACGGTGTCGAGTTTGCGCACTTGCTTGGGCAGCGTTTCGCCAGCCAGGTAGAACTTCACGCTGCCGTCGAGCAGGCCGGCGTCGGTGGCGCGTTTGACGCCTTCACGGAAGCTCAGGTAAGTCGGCTCGTCAGCGCCTTGTTTGATGATGCCGAGGTTGTTGACGGCTTCGATGTCCGGGTTGATCGACAGCTCTTTGAGCACGTTGTCGCGCAGGCGGTTGACCCAGCGGTTGTAGTTGCCGTGGATCTTGCCGTCCTTGGCATCGAGGCCGTAGCTGCTGCGGTAGTCGATTTCGAACGAAGTCGGGGTGAACGGAATGTCGACTTCGGCGTGATGACGACCGCGTACGGTGATCGCCGCTTTGATCATGCCCGGACGCACCGATTGCACGACCCACTGGCGGTCGTTCAGCGCAGTGACGATGGCGCGGCTCATCTGTTGCTGGGTGAAACCGAGGTTGGGCGAGAACTCTTCCTTGGCGTTGTAAACCGGTTTGCTGGTGCAACCGCCGAGCACAAAAGCCAGTGCCAACAGAGCGGCGATGCGGTGAAACTGAGTCATTCCCTTCACTCCAAACGTGTTGCGGTCAGTGCCAGCGGCGGAAAATCAACGAGGTGTTGACGCCACCAAAAGCGAAATTGTTGTTCATCACGTAGTCGTGATGCATCGGGCGGAATTCGCCGCGCAGGTAATCGAGTTTGCCGCAGTGCGGATCGACCTCGTCGAGGTTGAACGTGTGCACGTACAGATCGCGATTCATCATCTCGATGCTGAACCACGACTCCAGGGCCCCGCAGGCCCCGAGCGTGTGGCCGAGGAAACTCTTCTGCGAGCTGATCGGCATGCGTTCACCGAACAAACTGCTGGTCGCCAGTGTTTCGGCAATGTCGCCCTGTTCTGTAGCGGTGCCGTGGCCATTTACATAACCGATGGCCTGCGGCGTCAGGCCGGCGTCTTCCAGCGCCAATTCCATGGCACGGCGCATGGTGGTTTGTTCCGGGCGTGTGGTGTGCTGGCCGTCGGCGTTGCTGCCGAAACCGACGATTTCGGCATGGATATGCGCGCCGCGAGCGAGGGCGTGTTCCAGCTCTTCGAGCACCAGCATGCCGCCGCCTTCGCCGATCACCAGACCGTCGCGGCCCTTGTCGTAGGGGCGAGGGCTGGTTTGTGGCGCATCGTTTTTCAGGCTGGTGGCGTAGAGCGCGTCGAAGACCATGGCTTCGGTCGGGCAGAGTTCTTCGGCACCGCCGGCGAGCATCAACGGCAAGCGGCCGAACTTGATCGCCTCGTAGGCATAACCGATGCCCTGACTGCCGCTGGTGCAGGCGCTGGATGTCGGGATCAGGCGCCCGGTGAGGCCGAAGAAGATGCTGATATTGGCGGCGGTGGTGTGCGGCATCATGCGCACGTAGGAGTTGGCGTTGAGGCCCTCGGCCACCGAGTTGAGGAGCATGTTGCCGAACGCCTTGATCTCGTCGGTGCTGCCGGTGGACGACCCGCAGGCCACGCCCATACGCCCGTCCTTGATCGATGCGTCACCGAGCAGGCCGGCGTCGGCCAGGGCTTGTTCCGCCGCGCCGACGGCGAGTCGCGACACCCGGCCCATGCTGCGCAGTTGTTTGCGCGTCCAATGTGCAGGGACGACAAAATCATCGATAGGCCCGGCCAGACGCGTGTTGAGTTCGCTGAAGCGATCCCACTCGTCCATCCGCCGAATACCGCTGCGGTTGGCCGCGAAGTTGCCCGAGATGGTTTCCCAGTCGCTGCCCAGCGAGGTGATGCCGGCCATGCCGGTGACGACAACGCGCTTCATCAGCACAAGCCTCCGTTGACCGCCAGGACCTGGCGGGTGATGTACGAGGCTTCCGCCGACATCAGGAAATTCACCGCACCGGCCACCTCTTCAGGGGTGCCCATGCGTTGCGCGGGGATCATTTTCATCAGTTCTTCCACCGGCACGTTTTCGTCGAGCATCGCCGTGTCGATCAGGCCCGGCGCGACGCAGTTAACGGTGATTTTGCGCTTGCCCAGTTCAATCGCCAACGCTTTCGCCGCACCGATCACGCCAGCCTTGGAGGCGCTGTAGTTGACCTGGCCACGGTTGCCGATCAATCCCGACACCGAAGTGATGCAAACAATGCGACCAGCGGCTCGGCGGCGGATCATCGGCATCATCACCGGGTGCAGGACGTTATAGAAACCGTCGAGGTTGGTGCGCAGTACCACGTCCCAATCGTCGTCGCTCAGCGCGGGGAAAGCGCCGTCGCGAGTCAGGCCGGCGTTGAGCACGACGCCGTAATACGCGCCATGGGTTTCGACGTCGGCTTCAAGAATGCTTTTGCAGGCTTCGCGATCGGCTACATCGAATTGCAGGATGCGCGCGTGGCGGCCCAGCGCTTCGATTTCAGCCTGTACCGCTTGCGCCTCGGCAACGCCGCTGCGGCAATGCAGGACGATGTCGTGCCCGGCTTGCGCCAGGCGCAACGCAATGGCGCGGCCGATGCCACGGCTGGAGCCGGTGACCAGTACGGATTCAGTCATCGTTCGACGCCTTTTTCTGTTCAAGATAATCAGCCGCCGCAGGTGGGCGGAATACATTCAGCCGGGCGCTGGCGTGGATGCCGTCAGCGTTGATATGGCATTCGAACACGCCCATGCCGTTGTCGTCTTCCAGCGAGCGGATGCCGTGAACGGTCAACTCGCTGCCAGCGGCGAACGCGGCGACGTTGCACTCGAACTTGCGCGTGCCGAGCAGGAAGCCCAGTTCCACCGGATTGCCTTTCAATCGTGCATGGCAACCGGCGAAGGCAGCGACGCTTTGCGCCATCAGTTCGATGCCCACCCACGCGGGCAGGCTACCGTCGGGCAGGCTGAACAGGCTGTCAGGTTTGACCGTGAGCCGGGTGTAAATCTGCTCTTCATCGAAGCTGATGATTTGGTCGATCAGGATCATGTCGCCGGCGTGCGGCAGTAATTCGGCGAGCGGCCAGTCGGTCATGGGGCGTCTCCGATAATCAGGCTGACGTTGTTGCCCCCGAAGGCAAACGAGTTGCTCATCAGGTAGCGCGGTGCAATGGACGTCAGGCGTGCGTTCGCAGTCACCCATTTGAGCGGCGGCAGCGCGGGATCGGCCTGGCCATCCCAGACGTGCGGTGGTAGTGCGTGCTGGTGATTGTCGGCGCTCAGGCTCAGCCAGCAGAAAGCAGCTTCCAGCGCACCGGCCGCACCAAGGGTGTGACCGGTCATCGGTTTGGTCGATGAGCACGCCACGCCGTCGGGAAACAGCGTGGCGACGGCCAGGCTTTCCATGGCGTCGTTGTGTTGGGTCGCGGTGCCGTGCAGGTTCAGATAGTTGATCTGCGCGGCTTGCAGGTGGGCGCGACTCAAGGCTTTGTGCATCGCTTGCAGTGCACCGCGGCCGCTCGGTTCCGGGGCGGAAATGTGATGCGCGTCAGAGCTGGCACCCGCCCCGAGCAAGGCGATGGCCGGGCCGTCGCCCCGTTGCTTGCTCATGACGAACAGCACCGCTGCTTCACCGATGTTGATGCCGTTGCGGTTGGCCGAGAACGGATTGCAGCGCTCGTCGGACATGGCTTCCAGCGACGAGAAACCGTTGAGGGTCAGTTTGCACAGGCTGTCGACACCGCCGCACAGCACCGCGTCGCACAGGCCCAGATCAAGCAGGCGCTGTGCGCTCATCAAGGCGCGGGCGCTGGAGGTGCAGGCGGTCGAAATCACATAAGCCGGGCCGCTCAATTGCAGCCAGTCGGCGAGGAAGTTGGCCGGGGCGCCGAGTTCCTGTTGCCGATAGTCATACTCGACCGGGAACTGCTGCTCGCGAATGAAGTGCGCCAGGCCACGACTGGCCTCGTCGATGCCCGAGGTGCTGGTGCCGAGCACCACGCCGATGCGCTCGCGGCCAAAGGTCTGGATCGCCTGATCGATGTCTTCGCGGATCTGCAGCGCGGCTTCCAGCAACAGTTGATTGTTGCGGCTGCTCTGGTCATGAAGCGCTGCGGGAATCGGCGCCAGTTCACCGTGTACCGCCGCTACCGGCAACACACGCTCGGGCACCCAGCCGGATTCACTGCACATGCCCGAGCAATCGCCGGCAAACAGCTTGCGGGCCACTTCTTGCTTGTCGCGACCCAGGGCGCAGATCACGCCGAGGGCATTCAGGTAGGCAGTCATGGCGTCGGTTCACCGAGTGGAGACACGCGATAGTGCGGGCCTTGAGGCAGGTTCACATCGAAGCTCAACGGTTGTGAATAACGAATGTTCCAGCGCGGCGCCAGGGAACGTTGCCCGTCGTGCTGCAGCGCGGCGGGGTAATTGCGTAGCAGTTCGCCGGACGGGGTCAGGGCAAACAACAGCGCGGCGAACAGCTCCCGGGCCTGCGGGTTGGGCGGCAGCAGACCATCGGGCTGCCAATGACCGTCGATCAATTGCTGGCGCGCCTGAGGAATGCCCAGCGGGTCCATCATCGACCAGCGAATGCCGGGGCCCTCGCGCTGGATCACCAAGAGCCAGTCCTGACGCTGATCGCCCTGGAGTTGCTCGATGTGCAATTGCAGCGGCAGTGGCAAAGCAGGGTTGCCCGCCGGCAGTGGCGCCTGGCTGGCGCAACCACTCAACAGGGCCGTTACCAACAATACCAGCCACACCATAACCCCTGTGGGAGCGGGCTTGCTCGCGAAGGCGTCGGCACATCCGGCATCAATGCAAGCTGATCCACCGCTTTCGCGAGCAAGCCCGCTCCCACAGGTCAGGTGTTGCATCAGTAAGCCCCTGCTAATGGTTTTCGGGCGACAACGTTCACCAACGTTTCCTCCCGCTGGCCAAACGGCTTGGGCTTGCGCAATCCAAACCGTTCCAGCAAGCCAAAATCTTTCGAGCGGCTCCACCACAAATACGGGTACGAAACATTGCGCTCGCCAAACTCGAAACCTTGTTCACGAATCATCTGCAGATACTGCGCTGCACTCTTCTGCACATGCATCGGATGGCGGAACAGCCAACGAATCACCCACGTATCAATGTAGGCCTCGGTTGACTCGGCGAACAGCAGATAGCCACCCGGTTTGAGCACGCGATAGAACTCGGCCAGGGCTTTTTCCTGTTCGACCAGGTGATGGAACGTCTGGTGACAGAACAGCAGATCAACGCTGGCATCCGGCACGTTGAGGGTTGCGCAATCACTGCCGATCAACTCGACGTCCAAACCCTGCCGCGCCGCTTCTTCACCGCTCAATTGAAGGCTGTGCGGATCGGCATCGATACCGATCAAACGTTGCGGGGCGAAGGTCTGGCTCAGGTGGCGGAACGACTTGCCCTGGCCGCAGCCAGCGTCCAGCAGCACCGGGTTCGCGGGCAGCGTTTCGCTGAACAGGCTGCGTAGATCGTTGATCGCTACACGTAACACATGGTGCTGCCAGGTGTGGCTGCGCAGGAACCAGAAACCGAAGCGGGTTTCTTCGACATAGTTGTCGCTCAGGTAACTCATGGGGCGTCCTTTGCACAAAGTTCGGAAATCATCTTCAACCGGCGGCGCGCTTCGCTGACGAACGGGTTGCGCTCATCCCAGGCGTAGCCGGCGAGGATCGAGCAGATCATCCGGCGAATCTCCGCCTGACTGTCTTCATAGAAAATCACGTCCTGAAAGGTGCCGGCGTACCAGCCCTCGACGTAGCAGCGGAAGGTGTCGACGCCGCGTTTGAGCGGCTCGGCGAACTCGCGCTGCCAATCGACGGTTTCGCCTTGCAACTGACGGTGCAGCACGGCGGCGGCCATGCTCGCCGAACGCATGGCGATGGTCACGCCGGAAGAGAACACCGGGTCGAGAAACTCAGCGGCATTACCGAGCAACGCGAAGCCCGGCCCGTGCAGGGTTTTGACGTTGGCCGCATAACCACCGAGGGTTCGCGCCGGGGTGTCCCACACCGCGTTGTTCAGCACACGGGCGAGGCTGGGCGTTTCGGCGATGAAACCGCGCAGGCAGGCATCGAGATCTGCATCGCGACCGGCGAAATGTTCTGCGGCGGCGACCACGCCCACCGAGCAGCGGCCGTGGCTGAACGGGATCGTCCAGAACCAGATATCGCGATGTTGCGGGTGGGTGGTGACGAGAATTTTTTCGCGGTCGAAGGCCGGGTGGTCGATGTGGTCTTCGACGTGGGTGAACACCGCTTGGCGCACCGGGAAATTCGACGGCGCTTCGAGATCGAGCAAACGTGACAGCACGCGCCCGTAACCACTGGCGTCGAGCACGAAATCCGCCTCGAGGCGGTACTCACTGCCGTCTTCGCGGCGCACATCGAGCTGCGGTTTCGCCCGGTCGAAATCGACGCCGACGATGGCATCGCCATAGCGGATTTCAGCACCTTGCAGCGCCGCTTGGTCGGCCAGCAGTTTGTCGAAATCGGCGCGTTGCACCTGGAACGTCGTCGGTTGGCCGTCGGTGAAGGTGTCGCTGAAATCGAACGCGCTGTAGCGCTCGCCCCAGGCAAACGCCGCGCCGGTCTTGCGCTGGAAGCCAGCGGCGTTGACGGCGTCGAGCATGCCAGCCTCTTCGACGAAATCCAGGCAATGACTGAGCAGGCTTTCACCGATGGAAAAGCGTGGGAAGTGCTGGCGCTCGATCACCAGCACATCGTGGCCCTTGCGCTTGAGCAGCGCGGCGGCGATGGCGCCGGAGGGGCCAGCGCCGATAATGACGACCTGGCGACGCTGCGTTTCAATGATGGGCATGTGAACTCTCGGGCGCGATGGCGGTGGTATTCAGGGGCGTGTGGACATGACGCCCGGCCCAAGGGGCAAGAATGAAGCTGAAGGCCAGTCCGAGGCTCACTGACAGACCGAAGTTGCTCACCGCCGGTGTACTCGACACCGCCAGCAGACCGAACGACAGCCACGTCGTCACGGCGGCCAGCAACGTGCCGAGCAGGCTGACCGCCGCGCCGCCAACCTGCTCACGCATGAGGATCGCGTAATCGACGCTGATGGCCGTGACCAGCAACAAGCCGAACAGACTGAACAGGGTCAGCGGCTGGCCGAGCCAGCCAAGGCTGGCCAGGCTGCACAGCGCCGCGAGCAATGGCAGGGCCACGATGCGCAATGCGCCGCCTAAACCGAACGGCACGATCAGCACCAGCACGATCAACACGCAGGAGGCGAGTTTCAGTTCGGCGGCGCTGACCTGGGTCGCGGCGAAAACATCATTGAGCTTGCCGAGACGATCCACCAGAACAACGCCCGGCAGGTCCTGCGTCTGCACCCGCAACAGCGCCGGGTTGTTCAGGCCTTGCAGGCTGGTCATTGCCGCAACGCCGTGCTCGGTTGGGCCCAGCCACAGCGTGCGATAGGGTTCGCCAAGCGGGCCGGCCAGCGCGGCGTCGATGTCCTTGGCGGGTAGATTTTGTAGCTGTTGCAGCTCGTTTTGCAGCGCGGCGAGGGGCACGCCGAGGTCGAGCAGTGGTTGCCAGTGCTGCGACAGTTTGCTCAACGCATCACGCACTGTCTGCTGATGACCTGGCGGGCTGACCAGTTGATCGAGCGCCAGATACCCTTGCAGCTTGTCGAGGTTGACCAGTTGTTGCAGGCGCCCGCTCAGTGCGGCCTGACGTTCGAGCAATTGCTGCTGATTGGCGGCGCGAATCAGGAAGAACTGGCTGGTCGGTTGATAGCCGGTGATGCGTGCAATGGTCTGCGCTTCATCGGTCAGGCGTTGTGGCGTGCCGACCCATTGGCGGATGTCGTTTTTGCTTTGCAGTTGCACCAGGCCGCCGATGCAGAAGGCGATCAGCAGTGCCAACAGCACCGGTGTGCAGATGTGTTCAAGCAGTCGTTCTCGCAGATTTACCAGACGCTCGGCCAGATGCAGTGGCCATTGTGCCGGGCGCAGTTCGACATTGCGCAACAGCGCCGGCAGCAGGCACACCGCCGAGAGGTAGGCACCGAGTAACCCGGCGGCGGAGAACACGGCAATTTGCGTCAGCGCCGGGAAGGGCGTCCACGCCAGTGCCAGATAACCGATGACGCTGGTGATCAGGCTCAATGTCAGCCCGGGCAGGGTCAGACGCAAGGCCGGCCAACTGCGCCAGGGCTTGAAACTCCAGCTCTTGGACAGGTAGTGCAGCGGGTAATCCACCGCAACGCCAATCAGGCTGGAGCCCAATACCAGGGTCATCACATGCATGTGGCCGAACAGCGCCACACTCGTCACCGCACCAAACAACATGCCGACCAGCACCGGCATAAATGCCAGCAACACCTGCCATCGGCGGAAGGCGAGCAATAGCAGCAACAGAATACCGAGGGTGGCACCGCCGCCGACCCAGGTCATCTCGCGAGTGGCTTGCTGTTGACCATTGGCCGCGTACAGCAGACCGCTGGCGGCCAGCAGTTGCACACCTGATTCAGCCGCTTGCTCGCGGCTGTTTTGCAGCAGGGCGGCGACTTGCAGCGGCAGGTTCATGTCGAAGGCGTTGCCGGTGGTGCGCGCGCGCAGCATGACCCAGTTCTTGCCGTCGGCATCAGCGACCAATGCACCGCTGCCGATGTCCAGTTGCACTGCGCCGTGCTTGGGCTGGCTGTTCTGGATGCGCCCGGTCAGGCCCAGCCAGTCATCCTGACTGGGGACCAGACTGAAGCCGGTAAAGGGGTCGTACAGCGCCTGCACCCGTTGCTGGATGAAGGCGTCGGGATGTTCACTCAGCAATTGCCGATCATCCGCCGAGAGCATCGCCAGCCGACCGTCCAGCAGTTGTTTGCGCAGGGCCGGCAGGTCTGCTTGCAGGTTCCACTGCACGGTTTCAAACAGTCCGCTGGCTTGCCACTGCTCGCCCAGGGTCTGGGCCATGGCCAATGCCTTCTGACGATCAGTGTGGCCGACCAGCACCAGCATTTCGCGGTTGAGCGGTTCCTGCATGCGTTGTTCGGCGCGCAATTGGAGGGCGTCCGGGTTTGTGCCCGGCACCAGTTCCATCAGGTTGGCCGACAACGGCGCACCGTCGCGCCACTGCCAACCGGCCAGTGCAATCACCGCCAGCAGCAGGATCAGAAACAGCCACGGCAGCTTGCGTTCACTCGGCAAAGTCATGTTGCTCCGCGTCGCTCAGCGGTTGGTCGGCGGTGCTGTCCTGCATGCGCAGTACGGTGCTGTCGCCCTGGGTTTCCAGCAGTTCGATGGTTTGCACCAGTGCGCCGCCGTTGATGTTGATCTGGTTGAACACTTGCTTGAGCAATAACGAGCGCGGGGTCAGGGTCAGTGTCCACTTCTGCGCATCGCCGCTCAGGGCCAGTTCGAAATCCCGTTGCAGACCGCTGCTATCACCTTGCAATACAGCGAGGAACAAACGGTTCTGTTCGGCCCCGGCGCTTTTGTTCGGCAGCCATTGCCAGCCACTGGCGTCACGCCGGGCAATGCCTTTGGCGCTGATGCGGTAGTCCTGCTGCAGCGGGGTCTTCAGTCGCCAGAGCAGGCCAAGGTTTTTGGCGAGGACGAAACGGCCCTTGCTGACCAGCGGCTGAGGCAGGGCGCGCAGGTGTTTTTCCTGAATGAACTGGCCGTGGATTACGTCCGGTTTGGCCAGTTGTTCGCTGAGCTGTTGCAGGTCGAAGGCGTTGGCCAACGTCGACACGGCCAGCAGCGCCAGCGCGCCGAGACTTCTAAGAAACAGGTTCATCGCAGCATCCTTTCCACGGCATCGGTGAAGACTTTCGGCGAGGCCAGTTGCATCTCGCGACTGCAGACCTCGACCGCGACCTGCACCGAGCTGGCGCGGGTCAGGCGTTCGCCGGTTTGCAGGTCGGTGATCAGGTAGTTGATCTTCAGACGGTTTTCCCACTCGACCAGACTGGCGCGCACGTTCAGCTTCTGGCCGAACACCGCGCCACGCACATAGCGCAGTTGCAGGTCGATGATCGGCCAGGCGTAACCGGACTCGACCATGTGTGTGTAGTTGTGGCCGATCTTGTCCAGCAGCGCGCAACGCGCCACTTCGAGGTATTTGACGTAATGGCCGTGCCAGACCACGTGCAGGGTATCGACGTCAAAGAACGGTACGAGGATTTCCGTATCGGCGTGAAGCACTCCGGCACTACGCATGCAACCTCCAGTGTTGCGCGGCGATGCGTTGCAGGCACAGGCGCAGTTCGCCTTCCAGTGCACGGTCTTCGATGACCGGCGGGAAGTCATGGGCAAGTTCCTCGTGCATCGCGGCCAGTGCGGGTGGCAGTGGCCGAGCGTCTGCGGCCTGACCTCGCAGCCACACGCCTTGGTTCGCGGCCAGCAGCGTGGCGGCGGCAACCTGTTCGGTCAGTTCCAGCACGCGGATCGCGTCGCGGGCAGCGATGGTGCCCATGCTCACCTTGTCCTGGTTGTGGCACTCGGTGGAGCGCGAGAAGACGCTGGCCGGCATGGTGTTTTTCAACGCTTCGGCGGTCCAGGCGCTGGTGCCGATCTGCACAGCCTTGAAGCCATGGTTGAGCATCGCCCGATCAGCCGGAGCGCCGGACAGGTTGCTCGGCAAACCGTGGTTGTAACGCTCGTCCACCAGCAACGCCAGTTGACGGTCGAGCAGGTCGGCCACGTTGGCCACGAGGTTTTTCAGGCTGTCCATGGCGAACGCAATGTGCCCGCCGTAGAAGTGCCCACCGTGCAAGACACGTTCGGCTTCGGCGTCGATGATCGGGTTGTCGTTGGCGCTGTTGAGTTCGGTCTCGATGAACGAACGCAGCCAGTTCAGGCTGTCGGCCAGTACGCCGAGCACGTGCGGGGCGCAGCGCAGCGAATAGCGATCCTGCAAGCGATGCAGCGGCGCAGTCGGCGCGTCGATGGCCAGATCCTTGCGCAGCCACGCGGCGACCTGCATTTGCCCCGGATGCGGCTTGGCGGCGAACAGACGCTCGTCGAAGTGTTCCGGATTGCCTTGCAGCGCCACCACGTTGAGCGCGGTGATGCGCGTGGCCAGTTGCAGCAGATAGTCGGCGCGGGCGTAGGCCAGGCAGGCGAGGCCTGTCATCACAGCGGTGCCGTTCATCAATGCCAGCGCTTCTTTGGGGCGCAACACCAGCGGCGTCCAGCCGAGTTCGCGATGCACATCGGCAGCCTGACGGCGCTCGCCACGAAACATCACTTCGCGCTCGCCGGACAGCGTTGCCGCGACGTAGGACAGCGGCGTCAGGTCGCCGCTGGCGCCGACGGAACCCTCTTCGGGGATCAGCGGCAGGATGTCGTATTCGAGGAAGGCGTGCAGACGCTCCAGCAGTTCAATCCGCACCCCGGAAACACCGTGGCACAGCGACTGCAAACGCGCCGCCAGCACTGCGCGGGTGGCCTGGGCGTCGAGCAGTTTGCCGAGGCCGCAACCGTGGAAGGTGTAGAGATGACGCGGCAACGCTTCGACGTGATGCAGCGGCACCGCGACCACGCAGGAATCGCCGTAACCGGTGGTTACGCCGTAGATCACGCCTTCCTTGTCCAGCAGCGAATCGAGGAACCGTGCGCCTTTGGCGATGCGTTCACGGTAAACCGCGTCGCTCTGCAACTGCACGGGCGCCTGACGGTTGGCCAGGGCCAGCACGTCTTCGATGCGCAAAGGGCGTTCGCCGAAGGTTACCGGCTCATGGGTTGGCGTCGTCATCGGTCTTCCAGAAAGGGTAAAAGTTGAACCATTGTTGCGGCGCTTCGAGGCAATAGTGACTCAGGCGCTGCGCATAGCGGGTCGCCCACTGATGAATGACCTGCTCGCGCTCGCTGCGCTTCCACACTACGGCGTCGGCGAACGGTTCGAGGGTCAGGCGGTAGTGGCCGTCGGGTTGTTTGAGGCACATCAGCAGGTTGACCGGGCATTTGAGCAGACCGGCCAGCAGCCATGGCCCTTGCGGGAACGGCGCCGGGTGGCCAAGGAAATCGACGGTCACGCTGCGCCCACCGTGCAAAGGCACGCGGTCGCCGGCAATCGCCAGCCACTCACCGCGCTCCAGGCGTTCGTGCAGTTGCAGCATGATCACCGGGTCGAGTTCGCTGACCTGAATCAGGCGCAGATTGGTCGCCCCGGCCTCGCCGAGCAAACGGTTGAACTGCTCGGCGTGCTTGGTGTGTACCAGCACATTCATGGTGACTTTTTCGCCGATCTCCGCCAGTGCGCGGCACACTTCGAGATTGCCCAGGTGCGCGCCGACCAGCAGTTGCCCGCGACTGCCGCGCAACTGATTGCGCAGCAGCGCCGGGTCGATGATTTCGATCTGCTCGATTTTGAGTTTGCCGTTCCACACGTCGAGCTTGTCGAGCATCGAATCGGCGAAGGCCATGAACTGGCCGAACACCCGCCAATGGTTCGGCTGCAAGTCTTCGCGCTGGCTCCAGTCGGCCAGGCGTTGCTGGTATTGCCAGGAACTGCGCCGCGCGACTCGCCCAAACAGGAAAAAGTACAGGACGATGCCGTACAGCAATGGGCTCAGCAGCCGACGTCCAAGGACTTTGGCGGCGAGCGCGGTGAATTTCATCAACAGGAAACTGCCGCGTTCCTCGCGGTCGGCCCAGTGTTTTTTGTCGGTCTCGGTATTCATGCGCGCCACCGCCGCCAGAGGATCAGTGGAAAGCGCAGCAACATGCCGAAGAACAACCGGGTGTGCATGCTGGAAATCAGTGCGTTGTCGTGGAACAGACGGAAGTGCGAGACGCCATCCAACGGGTAATGCACGCTGGTTTGCAGCCAGCGCATCGGCTGATTGCGCCACGACAGGCGTACCAGAATGTCCGAGTCGAAATCCATGCGTTTGCCGACTTTCGCCGAGTTGATCAACGCCAGCGTCGAGGCCAGCGGGTACACCCGAAAACCGCACATCGAATCGCGGATCTGCAGCGACAGCGTGTTGATCCACACCATCACGTGGGTCAGGTAGCGGGCATACAAACGGCCCTTGGGCACGCTCTCATCGAACAGCGGATAACCGCAGATCATCGCGTGTGGATGCGCTCGGGATTCTTCGACGAAACGAGCGACGTCGTGCAAGTCATGCTGACCGTCGGCATCGACCTGCAGTGCATGGCTGAAACCCAGTCTTGCGGCTTCGCGCAGGCCGGTCATCACCGCGCCGCCCTTGCCCTGATTGGCGGTCAGGCGCACCAGAAAAACGTTGTCGCGTTCGGCCAGCCCCTCAAGTACGCGCGCGCAGGATTGCGTGCTGGCGTCGTCCACCAGAATGCACGGCAGGCCTTGGGCGAGCAGGGCGTCGACCACGGTGGTGATCGCGGTTTCGTGGTTGTAGACCGGGATCACAGCGCAAGGGTTATGCATGAGCGGTCTCCAGCAAGATCCGGCCGCTGGAACAGGTGGCGGTGTCGTTGCGATAGGCGAAATACAGCTTGTTGCGTTCGGGATCGAAGCGCAGGTGCAGTTGAATTTCATCGCCAGGGCGCACCAGTTGCTGAAACTTCAACACTTCCATGCCGGCAAACGTACCGGGCAGGTTCAGCCGTTGGCGGCCGAGGTTCAGCGCCCATTCCACTTGCACCACGCCCGGCAACACCGGGGCTTTGGGGAAGTGGCCGCTGAAATAGGCCAGGTCCGGTGGAACACTGAGTTGCAGGCTCCATTCACCGTCGGTTTCGAGTTGATCCAGCACATCGGGGGCTTTCGGCCGGGGCGCCAGCAGTAGCGCTTCGACATCGGCCTGCGGCAGCTTGCCTTGGCTGTTCAGCGGTAATTGACGCAGCAGACGCCAGCGACGCGGCAGCGCGAGGGCTTCGCAATGCTCGCTGAGGTGCTTGCGCAGGGCTTCGGTGAGGCTGCGGCGGCCATGTTCACGCAGGGCAAACAGGCCCGACTCGCTGAGCACCAGCAAGGCGCCCAACGACGCACGGTTTTCCTGCACCACACCCAGACGCGCTTCCGCGACCCAATCATGGGCGATCAGGGCGTGCTCGAGCATTGGCAGCGAGATGCGTTTTTCTTCCAGTTTGACGATCCGGTCCAGTCGCCCGAGCAGTTCGAAACGACCATCGGCGCCGATGCGCGCAGCGTCGGCGGTGTGTTCGACATGCCCGGCGGGCAGATAGGGTGAGGCAATCAGCAGTGCGCCGTCGTTGTCCTGAGTCAGTTCGACGTCGGCGAAGGGTTGCCACAGCGTTGCGCCCTGACGCCAGGCGATGCCACCGGTTTCGGAGCTGCCGAGGATTTCCGTCGGCCACTGTTGCAGGCGTTGATGCAGGCTCTGTGCAGCTTCTGCCGGCAGCGCGCCACCGGAGGAAAATACCCGGCGCACTGCGCTCAGGGCCGGCCAGTCGAGGTTGTCACCCATGCGCTTGAGCAGCGCCGGGCTGGCGACCCAGGCAAAGGTCGAGTGCTCGCGGCTGGCGCGTTGCAAATCTTCGGAGAAGGCCAGTTGCTTGCGCACGAACGTTCGACCGGCGCACAGCGGCCAGAGCACACGGAACAGCAAACCGTAGATGTGCTGAGTCGCGACACTGCCGATGATGCAGGCTTCACCGAGATCTGCCCCCCAGAGCTGCTCCAGCGCCTGGACTTCATTGGCCAGTTGGCGCAGGGATTTGTCGATGCGCTTGGGCTCGCCGCTGGAACCGGAAGTACACAGGCTCAAGCGGCACTCATCCAGATCCAGTTCCGCGCCGGGCAATGGCGGCTGATCGAAGTCCCCTAAATGGCTGTCACCGCTTTGATCGGTCAGCCACAGGTCGACTTCATCTGACCAGCGCTGACGGGTCTGCGCTTGCAGATCCGAGGGCAGCAACACTTGGACACCTGCGCGCCAGGCGCCTAACAGGGCGATGGCCAGATCGGCGGCGTCTTCCAGATGCACGGCCAAGCGCCGCACACCCTGAGCCTGCAGGCCGGCGGCAACGCGTAGCGCTTGCTCGCACAGTTGCGCGTGATCGAGTGCAGGTGCGTGGCTGATCGCCCGCGTCGGCAGCGCCTTGAGCAATAACTGCTCAAGTTTTATCCAGTTCATGTACGGCCTCTTACCCGTTGTCGTATCAGCCATTCAATGGCAAACATCAGGCCGATCAATCCGTAGGAAATCAGGCCGGTGTACAACATCCACCAATTCAGCGGCGCCCACAGGGTGAGGAGGGCGGCGCACAAACCGTTGCAGAAGAAAAAGATGCTCCACGCTACGGTGACCTTGCGGGTGTAGCGAATCGCGTTGGCGGGCAACTGCGGTTCACGCAGCCGCGCCAGCCGTTCGACCATCGGTGGGCCGAATTTCAGGCTCAGGCTGAACAGCACCAGCATGAAACCGCTGATCAGCACGGGGTACCAGCGCAGCAGCATTGGGCTGTCGAACACCGCCAGCAGCAGGCAGAACACGATGGCCACGCTGGCCATCCACAGGCTGCCTGGCTTGCGCTCGCCGGTCAGTGCCCGCGCCAGCCACAGGCTGCCCAGCAGCAGTCCGAACTGCCACGGGGCGAAGTGCTCCATGCCGAAATACACCGCAAAGGGGTACAGCAGGCCGGCCAGTAACAGGCCGAGGCCGATCAATCGGCTCATGCGGCCGGTTGAACCAGACGGTAGACCGCCTCGACCACGTCACCCACGGTACGCACCGATTTGAACTCTTCAGCGGCGATTTTCTTGCCGGTCTGGCGTTTGATGTGATCGATCAGATCGACCGCATCGATGCTGTCGATTTCCAGATCCTGATACAGGTTGGAGTCCAGGCTCACACGGGCCGGGTCCAGTTCGAACAGCTCGACCAGGGCATCGCGCAGGGTGTTGAAAATGTCATCACGAGTTTGCATGGTCCGGTCTCAAGCTGCCTGTTTTGCCGTGACGAATGCCGCAAGGCTCGCCACGTTGGAGAAATGGTTACGGGTGTCTTTGGCATCAGCATCGATCTTGATGCCGTATTTTTTCTGGATCGCCAGACCCAGTTCCAGTGCGTCGACGGAGTCCAGGCCCAGGCCTTCGCCGAACAGTGTCTGATCGTCGTCAATGTCTTCAACGCTGATGTCTTCGAGGCCGAGGGCGTCGATGATCAGCTCTTTAATGTCCCGATGCAGATCGCTCATCTTGGGCGAGCTCCTTAATAAAGTAAGAGTGCAAATAATCGTTGAGCTTGCGCGAGGCCTGCGGTGCAGGCCCTTGCGCTGCGAATGTCTGTGGGTCTATATCGGCGCCGACACGAAAACTGAAGTGCACACGGCGACTGGGGATCCGATACCAGGGTTCGGCTTTGGTCAAAGTGGTCGGGCTGACGGTGATGATCACCGGCGTTAGGATCTTCGCACCCCGCAGGGCAATGGCTGCGGCGCCCCGATGAAAGGCGGGTGCCTGTCCCGGTTGAGTGCGCGTGCCTTCGGGGAAAATGATCAGGGTCTGGCCGTTTTGCAGAGACTCGGCGGCGGCATCGAGCATGTCCATGCTGCCGTCGTTGCTGATGTATTCGGTGCTGCGCAGCGGACCCCGGGTGAAGGGGTTTTCCCACAGGCTTTTCTTCACCACGCAATTGGCTTGACGCACGAGGCCGATGAGAAATACCACGTCGATCAGCGACGGGTGGTTGGCGATGATCATTTGCCCGGGTCGGCCCAAACGTTCGGTGCCTTGAATGTCGTAGGTCAGCACGCCGGAGCGGGCCATGAACCGTACGAAAAACCAGAACAGCCGACTGACGGTCTGCCTCGCACGCTGGCGGTGGGCCAAGGCATCGCCGGGCAGGCAGGCGAGCAGCGGAAACACCAGTACGCGAAGGCACAGTCCACCGAGCCCGAACAGCGCGAAACTGGCGGCGGTGGCGAGCAGGCGCCAGTAATAGGCGTCACGTTTTTTCTCGGTCATGGGTTGCGTTGCCAGGTCCATACACGATTTTTCCAGGCATGTTGGCAATGGGGTTGTTGGCCGAGCAGGGTGCGCAACAGACTCAGTGCGTGGGGCCATTGTGCTTTGGACAGTGCTTGCGAGGTGCTGTTCAGGCTCAGCCGCCAGTCGGTACCGGGGGTCAGCAACAGACCGAGTGCGTACGGAAACGGCACATCGTCGATCCACTGCCAATAGGCTTCGGGCGGCTGTTCTTCGGTGATCACCAGCAACACCGCCGGGGCGCCTTCGTTCAGCAGAGCGGCGGCTTCAAGCATGCCGTGTTCGAGGCCGTCGCCCGCAGCGGCGAGGGCCGTCATTTCGCTGGTTTCGCCGCGCATGATCGACCACAGGCCGATGATCGCGTTGTGCACCGACAGGCTGAACTGGGTCGGTGACAGCGGTTCGTCTTTGGCAAGATCACTGAGAATTTCGTAGGTGCGCGGGGTTTCGCCGTGGCGGGAGACGAACACCAGTGGCAGGTGTTCCCGTCCGTCGGCCAGCGGCCAGCCAACACTGAAGGCCATTCGGGCGAGGCGACTGAGTCGGCGCCGCTGCATGGCCGGCAAGAACGATACATCGGGCGCGGCATCACTGCTCTGGAGCTCGACCGGTTGTCGGCTCCAGGCCTGCCAGGCGTCCACGCTGTCGAGCCCCGGGGCCCATGCGCGCCATTGGGCGATGTTGAAGTTGATCACGGACGCTCATCCCGCCCCTGCGGGCTTCTGTTGACGCATTTTGAGTCGCCAAAGCCGCGGCGCAGATGAACCGACTGCGCTGGAGGTGGCGTGGCGCTTGGCGCCGGGTGGCGCGCATTATCCCGGTGCAAGGAGTGTGTAGCAAATGTTGGTTACATTTTGTGCAATGAAATGTACCGAGTGGTTCGCGACAAAACTGTCACTTGGCCATTATTCACATTGAATGCAGTCTGTCTGTCGGACATGTTGGTGTTTGATGGCGGTTTTTACGCTGCCTGTCGCCGGATATTGATGTATGACCTTGTAGTCCGTGTCGGTGAAGGTAGCGAAGCACGGTCGCCCGCATCTACACTCGGTCATTCTTTGATACACGGAGGTTTTGTCATGCGGCGCGTGGTGTTCAATCAGAAAGGTGGTGTAGGCAAATCCAGCATTGCCTGCAATCTGGCGGCGGTCAGCGCCAGCGAGGGTTATCGCACGCTGTTGGTGGATCTCGATGCCCAGGCCAACTCCACTCAGTATCTGACGGGGCTCACTGGCAACGACATCCCGATGGGTATTGCCGATTTCTTCAAGCAGACCCTGTCCTCGGGGCCCTTCTCGAAAAAGAATCAGGCGGATATCTACGAAACGCCGTTCGACAACCTGCACATCATCACCGCGACCGCCGAACTCGCGGACTTGCAGCCCAAGCTCGAAGCCAAACACAAGATCAACAAACTGCGTAAGTTGCTCGATGAGCTGTCGGAAGATTACGACCGGATCTACCTCGATACGCCGCCGGCGCTGAATTTTTATGCGGTATCGGCGCTGATTGCCGCAGATCGCGTACTGATTCCCTTCGATTGCGACAGCTTCTCGCGTCAGGCCCTGTACGGCTTGCTCGCCGAAATCCAGGAGTTGAAGGAAGACCACAACGAAGGGCTGGAAGTCGAGGGCATCGTGGTCAATCAGTTCCAGGCCCGGGCGAGTCTGCCGCAGCAGATGCTTGATGAACTGATCGCAGAAGGATTGCCGGTGCTGCCGGTGTATCTGAGCAGTTCGGTGCGCATGCGCGAGTCGCATCAGGCCAGCACACCGCTGATCCACCTCGATCCGCGACACAAGCTGACCCAGCAATTTGTTGAACTGCACAACCTGCTCGAAGACGCCTGAGGTTCTGAGACACACTTAGTCCCTGGTGCGGGCGAGCTTGCTCGCGAAAGGGCCGTCACATTCAATACTTTAGTTGACGGATCCGACGCCTTCGCGAGCAAACCCGCTCCCACATGGGGTGTTGGGGTGTGTCAGATCCCTTGGCTGCGCAGCCAGCTCATCAACTGCGGCAGCGCAAACGCGCCACTCTGACGCGCCACTTCCCGGCCGTTCCTGAACAGAATCAGACTCGGAATCGAGCGAATCCCCAACTGCGCCGACAACTGCTGATTCGCCTCGCTATCAAGCTTGGCCAGCCGGCACTTGCCCGCCAACTGCGCCGCCGCCTGCTCGAACACCGGCGCAAACGACTTGCACGGCCCGCACCAGTCGGCCCACACATCCACCAACAACGGCAGATCGCCCTTGATCTGGCTGGCGTAGTCGCCTTGCTTGAGTTCGAACGGTTTGCTCAACAGCACCGCGGATTTGCAGCGGCCGCACTTCGGCTGGTCGGCGAGGCGCTCGGCGGGGATGCGGTTAAGGCCGTTGCAGGAGGGGCAGGGGATCAGGAGTGGGTTGGTCATGTTCGGCTCGGAGAAGGTTTACGATGCGTACGCCTTATCTGGAGACGCACGAATCGCTTATCAAGATGGAGTCCAGCCCTTTAAGAAGAACAACTGATCTCCAAATGCTTGCCCCACTCCGGCGGCCGCTCTGCATAACTCTCCATCCCCGGCTGCTCCTCGAACGGCTTGCTCAGCACCGCATGCAAACGGCGCACCTCTGAGTAATCCCCTTGCTCAGCCGCATCGATGGCTTTCTGCGCCAGATAATTGCGCAGGATGTACAGCGGATTCACCGCGTGCATCCGCGCCCGGCGCTGTTCCTGATCACGCGTGCCTTCGCGGGCAACCCGCGCCACGTAACGCTCGCCCCAGGCATCGAAACCCTTGATATCGACGAAGTCGTCACGCAAGCGGGCGAGGGCCTGTTCCGGTGAGGTTTCACCCAAATGGCGGAAGAACAGCGTGTAATCGACGCCGCTGTTCTGCATCAGTTGCAGCAGGTTTTCCAGCAGCAATTGATCGTCATCTTCAGCGGTGGTGAAACCGAGTCGACGGCGCATCAGGTCCAGGTAATGCGCTTGAAACAGCGGCAGGTACAGGCCCAGGGTTTCGCGCAGGGCTTCGACGCTGATGAACGGCGTCAGCGCCTGAGCCAGTGCGCTGAGGTTCCACTGGCCGACGGGCACTTGATTGCTGAACGAGTAGCGGCCCTGATCGTCGGAGTGGTTGCAGATGAAGTTGGCGTCGAAATCATCAAGGAAGGCGAACGGGCCGAAGTCGAAGGTGATGCCAAGGATCGACATGTTGTCGGTGTTCATCACGCCGTGGCAGAAGCCGTAGGCCTGCCATTGGGCGATCAGTTCGGCGTTGCGCTCGACGATTTCGCGGAACATCGCCAGATACGGTTCCGGTTGTTCCAGGCATTCGGGGAAATGCATCGCCAGTACGTGCTCGCCGAGTTGCTTCTGCTGCTCGGGGCGCTTGGTGTAGTAGAAATATTCGAAGTGGCCAAAGCGGATGTGGCTCGGCGCCAGACGCAGCACCATCGCCGCGCGCTCCTGCTTTTCGCGCCAGACCGGCGTGTCGGAACCGATCACGCAGGCTGCCCGCGACGAAGGAATGTTCAATGCGTACAGCGCTTCGGAAGCGAGGAACTCACGGATCGACGAACGCAGTACCGCACGGCCATCGCCCATGCGCGAAAACGGCGTCTGCCCGGCGCCCTTGAGGTGCAGGTCCCAGTGTTCGCCCGCCGCGTTGCAGACCTCGCCCAACAGCAAACCGCGCCCATCGCCCAGTTGCGGCGTATAGCCGCCGAACTGATGCCCGGAATAGATCATCGCCCGAGGTTCAGCGTCGGCCCACAGTTTGTGGCCGCCAAACAATTGGGCGAATTCCTCGGTTTCAGCCGTTGCCGGGTCGAGGTCCAGCAATGCCATGGCCGCGGCACTGGCGACGACCAGACGCGGATTGTCGATCGGCTCAGGCAGCACGTGGGCTGAGAACGCATCGCCCAGGCGGGCGAAGCGATTGTCGAAGGTCAGTTCGTCGAGGGCTTTCAAGGGCCGGCTCCAGCAGAATGTCCGAGCATTCTGCTGGGATTAGACCGGTTAGTCGAGTTTGGCCGGCGGCGGCTCTTGCAGTGGTTTTTCCCCGCCGACACCCGGCAAGGCGGTTTTGGTTTCCGGCTCGGCCGGTACCAGCTTGTATTCCTGGCCCTGGAGATTCTTCAGGTAAATCTCCATCTGGCGGAACGAGATGTTGATGTGATGCGTCTTGAACTCGCGGTTGATGAAGCGGTTGACCTCATCGATCACCGGGTTGCGGTCACCGAGATCGCGCACATGCATGCGCAGTTCATGGTCGAGGGTGCTTTCACCGAAGTTGAGGAAGTACACGTGCGGCTCGGGTTCTTTGAGCACGCGCGGGTTTTCCCGGGCGGCCTTGAGGAGCAGTTCCTTGACCAGGTCCAGGTCCGAACCGTAATCCACCCCCAGCTTGAGTGTGACCCGGGTAATGGTGTCGGTCAGCGACCAGTTGATCAGTTGCCCGGTGATGAACGTCTTGTTCGGGACAATGATGTCCTTGCGGTCGAAGTCGGTGATGGTCGTGGCGCGGATGCGGATTTTGCTCACCGTGCCCGACAGGTTGCCGATGGTGATGGTGTCGCCGATCCGGACCGGTCGTTCGAACAGGATCATGATGCCGGAGATGAAGTTGGCGAAGATCTCCTGCATGCCGAAACCGAGGCCGACCGACAGCGCCGCCACCAGCCACTGCAACTTGTCCCAGCTCACGCCGAGGGTCGACAGGGTCGAGACGAAGCCGACACCCGCGATCACATACGACAGCAGCGTCGTCGTCGCGTAGGCGCTGCCCTGGGCCAGATTGAGTTTCGACAGCACGAACACTTCAAGCAGGCCCGGCAGGTTGCGCGCCAGCGCGAAAGTGATGCCGATGATGATCAGTGCGCCGAGCATGTCGCCGATGCTGATCGGCACCATGCTCATGTTCGAGCCGGTGCCGCTGGTGTATTCGTAGAGGGTGATGTTGTCCAGGTACGAGAACACCGAGATCAGGTCCGACCAGACCCAGTACAGCGCGGCGATGAAACCGCCCAGCAGCGCCAGACGGATCAGGCGCAGCGACTGTTCGTTGACCTTTTCGATGTCCAGGGTCGGCTCTTCGATCACCGCTTCGCCTTCGCCGGCTTCTTTTGCGGCCTGGCGTTTGGCCAAGGCGCGCTGGTAAGCCAGACGCCTTGCTGCAACCGCCAGGCCACGGACGAAGGTGGCTTCGATCACCAGCCAGAACATCAGCAGATAGAGGGTGTTGATCAAGCGATCGCTGAGTTTCAGGGCGGTGTAGTAGTAGCCGAAGCACACGGCGGTGAACAGGGCGATCGGCAGCAGGGTGAACATCACGCCGAGGGCTTTGCGAAACAGCGAGGTGTTTTCGTGGGCCGGGCTGCTGATCAGCAGACGACTGAGCAGCCATGCCATCAGGGCGTAGCAAATCAACACCACCGGCATGCCGAGTACGTCGTCGGCCAATGCTGCCGGTTGCAATTCGGCCACGGCGACCACCGCCACCAGCGCCAGGACCACCAGCCCCAGTCGCCGTACCCAGCCTTGAAGGAATTCGACCTGCGGTTTTTCCCAGCGAAAGTGCAGCTCCGCCACGCCGCCCGGCGCAAGAATCCGGTAAGCGGTGTAGAACACCAGCCACGCCTGCCCCATTTGTATCAACGCCGCGCCCATGTTGGTGTTCTGTCCGCGTGCATCGATCTGCAAGGCCAGACCGCACAGTGCCAGACCGAGCGCCACCGGCATCGCCAGCAGAATATTGATCAGAATCGCCTGCGGGGTATGCCATTGGCTGTCGCGTTTGAAGTGACCGATGTCCTGGTGAACCTTGTTCAGGCGCGCATACAGGTTTTTGCGGCGCAACAGCAGCGCGCCGATCAGCAGCGCCAGCGGCAGGAACAGCAACGGTCGCTGGGTCAGGCCGTCGGCCAGTTCGCTCAGGCTGGAAGCCCACGGCAGGGTGTCGACCTGACGCTTGAGGCGCTCCGGCACGCCGCGCATCCATTCCAGATCCAGCGGTTTGTTGCTCGGGATCCAGAACATCTGCTCGTCGAGGGTCGCGCGCAGGCTTTGCGCGGTGCTCAGCAGTTGCTTCTGATTGAGTTGCAGGGTGATCGATTCGTTGAGCACCGCGCTCAGTTCACGGTTCAGGCGCTCCAGCAAGTCGGCGCGGGTGTTGGCCAGATCCAGCAGGCTTTTGCGCAGTTGCGGGGTGACTTGTTCCGGCGGCTGGGTGGACAGCAGATTATCGACGTAGGTCGACGGATTGCTCAGCAGCTCACGCTGTTGGCTGACTTCGAACTGATACAGGCGAATGTCGGCAATCTGGTCCGCCAGATCGCGGTCGACCTTCAAACGCGGCAGCGCCTGTTTCTGCTTGTAGAGAATCTTCGACAGCAACAGGCTGCCCTTGAGCACGTTGATCTGCTCGTCCAGAGCCGAATCGCTTTGGGTAAGGGTGTCGAGTTGCTGTTTGGTTTGCAGATTCTGCTGGGTGACTTCGTTGAGGCGGTCGGTGCTTTTGAGCAAGTAGTCCGAGAGCTTCAGGTTGGCCGTGCTTTCGCTGGCGAGCAGGCTGCTGCCACCGGCCTTCTGCGCTTCGATCGACTGCTGGGTGACGGTTTCCTGAGACTGCGCCAGACGTTTCTGGTTGATCAGGGTTTGCAGTTCCTGAATCTCGTGGTCGAGGCGGTCGGATTTCTCCGAGAGCAGGTCGTGCCGGGAATTGCCCAGATCCTGCAACTGGCTGTTGCCGGCCAGTTCCTGACGGCGCAGCGGGATAAGCGCGTTCAGCGCCGCCAACTCAGCGTTCAATTGGTCGCGTTGCTCGCCGCTGATGGTTTTACCGCTGTCCTTGCCGGACTTGAGGATGTTGTTGATCTGCTGAATGCGCGTCTGGCTGGCGGAGATTTCCGCCTGGGCGCGCTCGGGACGAGTCTGCGCAGTGATGATCAGGCTGTTGGCGTCGGCCAGGGCTTTTTGCAGATCGCTCTGCTGGGTGGAGCGATCGGTGAGGATCTGTTCCAGTTGCTGAATCGACTCCTTGGGGAAACGCTGCGCCACCGGCACCACGCTACTGGCCTTGAGGCGCGTCAGTTCACGGGCGTTTTCGATGGTCTGTTTTGGCGCGGTCGCGAGTTGTTGCTTGAGGTCGATCAGTTTCTGTTCGTAATCACTTTTGTTGTTGAGCTGGTTGAGCGTGTTCTGCAGAACGGTTTGCAGGGTCTTTTTATCGGCATCCGGCAGTTTGCTGTCGGCGAGTTTATCCAGGCTGGCCTGCACGGCGTCGCTGGACGGCGGTTCGGCGGCGTAAAGCGGGCCGACAGTAAGACTCAGGCCCAGCAGGGCCGCGATAAACAAGGAGCGCAGGGTAGGCATAGAGACCGGTCAAGCAAGTGATAGTGGGCGCAGTTTAGAGGAAGAGTCCGGGGCCCGGGCGACTTCCTTCGGGGAATCTGACGCCCACTTTGCCAATCTTGTTCCCGTCCATGACCGCGACGGTCCAGTGAGTGTTGTTCCACTCCACCTGGTCGCCCACGATGGGCGCGCCGCCGACCTTGTGGGCAATGAAGGCACCCAGGGTCATGTCGGGATCGATGCCCTCGGCCGGCAAGCCGTAGAGGGCTGCAACCGCTTTAAGCTGGGCGTCTCCTTCGAGCACGAAGTCGCCGAAGAAACGCAGGTCGAGGCCGCGTTGCGGTGCCTGACTGAAGAGTTTTCCGAGGGCCGGCAAGTTGTGTTCATGGCCGATAACACAGAGCAAATCATCGACCTCCAGCACCGTACTACCCGACGGATGGAGCAGTTGCTGACCACGGAAAAGGGCGGCAATACGCGTGCCTTCGGGCATTTTCAGTTCACGCAGGGGCGAACCGATGCACCATTTCTCCGCACCGAGCTTATAAACGAACAGCTCCCACTCACTGGTGATATGCACTTCCAGCGCGGACCGAGAGATCGGCGCGGGCTCGGGCGGCACCGTGACCTTGAGCCATTTGGCGACCCACGGCAGGCTCGTGCCCTGCACCAGCAGCGACACCAGCACGATGAAAAACGCGAGGTTGAAGTACAACTGCGCATGGGGCAGCCCGGCCATCAGCGGGAACACCGCCAGAATGATCGGCACCGCACCGCGCAGACCAACCCAGGAAATGAACGCTTTTTCGCGGCCATGGAACGCCTTGAACGGCAGCAGACCCACGATCACTGACAGCGGCCGCGCGAACAGAATCATCCACAGCGCCAGGCCCAGCGCGGGCAGGGCAATCGGCAGCAAATCGTGCGGCGTCACCAGCAAACCCAGCACCAGGAACATACCGATCTGTGCCAGCCACGCCATGCCGTCGAGCATGTGCAGGATGCCGTGGCGACTGCGCACCGGACGGTTACCGAGCACCAGGCCGCACAGGTAAACCGCGAGGAAGCCACTGCCGTGCAGCGCGTTGGTCAGGGCGAACACCGCCAGACCACCGGCGATCACCAGAATCGGATACAAGCCGGCGGCGAGGTTGATCCGGTTGACCAGTTGCAGCATCAGCCAGCCACCGCCCAGACCGATCACGCCACCGATGCCGAATTCGCGGATCAGGTGGGTCAGCAGGCTCCAGTGCAAGCCCGTCTGGCCGCTGGCGAGCATGTCGATCAGGGTCACGGTGAGAAACACCGCCATCGGGTCGTTGCTGCCGGATTCGATTTCCAGGCTGGCCGACACCCGTTCGTTCAGGCCTTTGCCGCCGAGCAGCGAGAACACGGCGGCGGCGTCGGTTGAGCCGACGATGGCGCCGATCAGCAAGCCCTGGATCAGGTTCAGATCGAACAGCCATGCAGCCGCCATGCCGGTCAGCCCGGTGGTGATCAGCACCCCGACCGTGGCCAGTGACAGCGCCGGCCATAACGCCACGCGGAAACTTGAAACCCGCGTGCGCAAGCCACCGTCGAGCAGGATCACGGCCAGTGCGAGGTTGCCGACCAGATAGGCCGTCGGGTAGTTATCGAAAATGATCCCGGCGCCATCCACCCCGGCGGTCATGCCGACCGCGAGAATAATGACCAGAATCGGGATGCCGAGACGGGATGAAAGTGAGCTGACGAGAATGCTCGCACCTACCAGCAACGCGCCGATCAAGAACAGGCTGTTGATGGTCGTCGCATTCAAAGGCAGTACTCCAGAAGCGTGAAGACGGGCACAAACTGACCATGCAGTCTGCGTGCCAGCGATTCTAACCTGTTGAAATGTGATGCTGTCAAAAAGGTTTTTACACCGAGGATGCCAGATCGTTCCCACGCTCCGCGTGGGGATGCCTCAATGGCCGCTCTGCGTGCGCGTTGGGGCGCGGAGCGTCCCGGGCTGCGTTCCCGCGCAGAGCGTGGGAACGATCAGTGCAGTGACGGCCATTGGCGCCGATCTTGCCGTTAGAGGCTGAAGCGCCCAACCATGTTGTTCAGATCCAGCGCCAATCGCGACAGCTCGTTGCTCGCCGCACTGGTCTGATTCGCCCCGGTGGCCGATTGCACCGACAGATCGCGGATGTTCACCAGGTTGCGATCCACTTCCCGTGCCACTTGCGCCTGTTCTTCGGCGGCGCTGGCGATCACCAGGTTGCGCTCGTTGATCTCGACGATGGCGGTGTTGATGGTGTCCAGCGACATTCCGGCACCACGGGCAATGTTCAGGGTCGATTCGGCGCGTTCAGTGCTGTTACGCATCGAGTCCACGGCGTGTTCGGTACCGCTTTGAATGCTGGCGATCATGCGTTCGATTTCGCTGGTCGACTGCTGAGTGCGATGGGCCAGGGCGCGAACTTCATCAGCCACTACCGCAAAACCACGCCCCGCCTCACCGGCACGCGCCGCTTCAATCGCCGCGTTCAGGGCCAGCAGGTTGGTCTGGTCAGCCAGACCACGGATCACGTCCAGCACTTTGCCGATGTCGCGGGATTCGTTGGCCAGGTCGCCGATCAACGTCGCGGTGCTCTGCACGTCGGCGCTCATGCGTTCGATGGCGCTGACGGTTTCCTGCACCAGGTCACGACCGTCGCCGGCCGAGGTAGTGGCGTTCTTCGAGGCTTCCGAGGTGCTGACCGCGTTGCGGGCAACTTCTTCAACCGCGCTGGTCATCTCGTTGACCGCGGTGGCGGCCTGTTCGATTTCATTGTTCTGCTGAGTCAGGCCACGGGCGCTTTCGTCGGTGACACTGTTGAGCTCTTCAGCGGCGGAGGCCAACTGCGTGGCCGAACCGGAAATCCGCTGCAGGGTGTCGCGCAGCTTGGACTGCATCTTGGCCATGGCCGCCAGCAGGCGCCCGGCTTCGTCGGAGCCGTCAACGTGGATCGGCTGGGTCAGGTTGCCTTCGGCGATGGTTTGCGCCGCTTCCAGAACCTTGGCAATGGGCTTGGTGATGCTGGTGGTCAGCAACCAGGCGAACAGCAAGGTCAGACCGGTAGCGATTACCAGCAGGGCGACCACCAGGTCGAACGCCGTAGCGTACTGCTCGGCCGCTTGCTCGTTGGTGTCGCGCACCTGTTTGTCGTTGATCTGCATCAACGTGTTAAGGGCGGTGTTCATCGCTTCGGAGTTGTTCAGCAACTCGGTGTTGAGCAAGTTGCGCAACTCATCCACCTGATTGTTGCGCGACAGGTTTTTCATCCGCTCTTCGATCTGGCGGTATTGCCCCTGCAACTGCACGTATTGATCATAGGTCGCACGCTCCTGAGCGCTGCCGATCAACGGCTCGTAAGCTGCCTGGGCCTTGCGGATCTGCGCGTTGCGCGTGTCCAGCAACTCCATGGTTTTCTGCTGAACGTCCGGTTCGCGGTTCACCAGCAAACGGTACGAGAGCACGCGCAGACGCAGCGTCAGTTGCGTGAACTCATCGAGGTTCTTGATGCTTGGCACGCTGTTGGAGGTGATGTCCTCGGCGGCGCCGCGGATTTTGCTCATCTGGTTCAGGGCGAACACGCCCAGGATCAGCATCAGGCCGCCGATCAAGGCAAAACCGGTGAAGGCCCGAGGGGCGATATTCATATTGCGAAGGGACATGTGCGGATACCGAAAAGGGCCGCATCCATGCGGGCTGAAACTGCTGTATGGATGACTTATCGGTCATGCGACTAAAGTCTTGAACCGGTGTGCGTATTTGTCGCACAGCCCCTCTGGCGACGAAGTGCAGGAACCAGATCGGCAGATCACAGTCTTTTAAACTCGCAGGAACGGTCGCCCACCAGGAAAATCAAGGCTTTGCGCCGGTTTAACCCTGGCATCTGTGGTGACTTTTCTTTATCGTACGCGCCCTTTGAAAAACGCTTGGAAGATCAAAATGTTGGAAGCATCCCTCAGCCAATTGGAACAGCTCGTCAGCGAACTGGTGCAACAGAACCAGACCCTTGCGCAAACCAACCAGACCCTGGCTACGGAACTGGCCCAGGCCAAGGATGAAAACGAGAGCCTGCAACTGAACCTGATGGAGCAGGAAGAGAAGCACGGCGCCACCGCAGCGCGCATCCAGGCACTGGTTGATCGCGTCAACGCAGGTCCCGTCAGCGCATGAACCACCAGACAGCAGGGGTAAAAGTCATCTCCATTCTTGGGGAGGACTATTCGATCAAGGCACCGGCCGGGGAAGAACAGACCCTGCTGGACGCGGCCATGATGCTCAAGGCTGCGCTGGAAGACACCAAACGCAAATACCCGACCCTGATCGGTGATCGTTTGCTGGTGCTGGCGGCGATGAATCTGTGCTCGCAGCAGATTGAAATGAAGAAGCAGCACCAGGAAGAGCTCGACCGTTACCAAGAGCAAGTCAGCGCCACGGTCGACACCATCGCCAAGACCATCAATCAGGGCTGATGGCGTTGCGCACAACCAAAGAATAGATTGTCGGTTTAGTTGTATACAATCGGCATGGCTGTTGCATTGTTTCGGCCACTTATTCTTTGGGGGTGCTCCATGCAGTTGTGGCGACGCAGTATTCAATGGCAGCTGATTCTCAGCATGGGCACCGCCCTGCTGGTCAGTATCCTGATCGTGGTTGGCATTTATACCCTGGTGGTCAACCGCCTCGCCCAGAGCTATCTGGTCGAACAAGCGTTGCCGTCGAGCATCGAAGCGACGCGCAACGACATCGAACGTATCCTCGTTCAGCCCCTCACCGCCGCTAAAGACATCGCCAGCAATTCCATGGTCCGCGACTGGCTGGCCAATGGCGAAGACAGCAGCAAAACAGCGGCCTTCGCGCAGTATCTGGAGGGCATCCGCGCCGAACACAAGGCATTTACCGCTTTGATCATCGGCACCGACTCCAATCATTACATCACCGAAAAAGGCCTGGATCGCACCCTCAGTCGCGCCAAACCGGCCGATGCCTGGTTCTATTCCTTCCTCGACAGCACTCAGCCGCGAACCCTGAATATCGACAACGACGGCGCCACCGGAGAGCTGGCACTGTTCATCGATTTGAAGGTCGAGCAGGCCGGCAAAGTGGTCGGCGTCGCCGGACTTGGACTGAGCATGAAAGAACTGTCGCAGCTGATCCACAACTTCAGCTTTGGTGAGCGCGGCAAGGTCTATCTCGTGCGTTCCGACGGTTTGATCCAGGTCCATCCCGAGGCGCAGTTCAGTGGCAAACGCACCCTCACGGAGCAGATCGGTGCGGCGGCGGCGCAGTCAGTTCTCGGTCAAAAAAATGCGGTCAGCAGCAGCTTCCAGCGCGATGGCGAGGACTTCCTGGCGTTCAGCCTGCCTTTGCGCGATCTGGGCTGGACGTTGGTGGCCGAAGTGCCGCAGTCGCAGATCTACGCTGAAGCCCGGCGGGCGATGTGGCTCAGTGGCGGCATCGGGTTGGCGGTAGCGCTGGTGTGTCTGGCGCTGGTGGTGTGGCTGGCCCAGGGCTTGGTGCGACCGATTCGTCAGGTAACAGCCGCGCTGGTAGCCATCGGTAGCGGTGGTGGAGATTTGACCCACCGGTTAGATTCCAGTCGCGCCGATGAGCTGGGCGATCTTGCTCGCGGTTTCAACCGCTTCCTCGACAGTCAGCGCGGGATGATTGGCGAAGTGCTGGCCACCAGTGAGCGTTTGCGCACCGCCGTCGGCCAAGTAGCCAAGGTTGT
Organism: Pseudomonas sp. NPDC087614; assembly: GCF_044743485.1. Classification (NCBI taxonomy): domain Bacteria; kingdom Pseudomonadati; phylum Pseudomonadota; class Gammaproteobacteria; order Pseudomonadales; family Pseudomonadaceae; genus Pseudomonas; species Pseudomonas sp. NPDC087614. Next base: position 30,389 of record NZ_JBIUWN010000037.1, read on the forward strand.
GGATAACACCGCCGAGCGCTCTGGTCGTCAGCAGGAGATGACCGACATGGTCGCCACCGCCGTCCATGAAATGGGCCTGACCGTACAGGAAATCGCGCAAAACGCTGGCAACGCAGCGCTCGCCTCGCAAACGGCGCGCGATGAAGCCATGCAAGCGCGAGAAGTGGTCGGCGGCTCCATCCGGCATATAGAAAGCATGTCTGACGAGATCGGCGTGGCAGCGGGCGCTGTGGGAGAACTGGCGCATCAAGTGGCGTCGATCGACTCGGTGCTGGCGGTGATTCGCGGGGTCTCCGAACAGACCAACCTGCTGGCCCTCAACGCCGCCATTGAAGCGGCGCGTGCAGGGGACATGGGCCGTGGCTTTGCGGTGGTGGCGGACGAAGTGCGTACCTTGGCGCGCCGCACGCAGGCATCCACCGACGAGATTCAGCAGATGATCGGCAACCTCAAGCAGGGCGCAGAAAACGCCGTGTCATCGATGCGCACCGGGCAGGCCGCGACCGGCACCGGGGTTGAGTCGAGCCAGCGTACCGGGGCTTCGCTGACTGCGATTACCGGTCAGGTCGAGCGCATCAGCGACATGAACCATCAGGTGGCGACAGCGACGGAAGAGCAATCGGCGGTGACCGAAGAGATCAACCGAAACGTACAGGGCATTTCCGATCTGGCCCGAGCCACGGCGGGGGAGGTTCGGGCGTGTCGTGAGGATTGTCAGATGCTGCAGAAGCTGGCGGATGATCTGGCGCGGCAGATGGGTGGGTTCAAGTTGAGCTGAGTTCAGCCTTTTTTCAAAAGGACCGGCGCGCCTGGTATGGCGCGTCGGCGTGACCTTGGATCAGTTGTTTCACGCCAGAAGAATTTCCCGTCCGTAAAAGTCGATGCCACCAATAGTCTCCATGTAGAAAACGCGTTTCTCTTTGACTGTCCGCATGGCTTGATTGACGACATAGCTATCACCCACCGCCAGGGTCCTGAACATGTCGTCCTTGCTGAAGTCCGTCACGCTGACATAGCTGTTGTTCGGAGCGATGACGGTAACTTGATACCGCTCGCCTCTGAGGGTGTAACGTTTTCCGGTGATTCGCACTGCCTGGGGATCTTTCACAACATCATTGATTCTGGCGGAAAGTAGAAACTGGTCTTCAGTGAGATTCACATAAGGATCGATTTCGGTGACGGCCGTTTCATCGTTCAGCCCCGCACCGCCATAGACCACCGACCGCCATTGGTTGGCACTGAGCCGGGTGTAGTCTTTGTAAGAAACCCGGTTGGTGGTTTCGTACCGGTCTTCAGCACAAATGATCTCAAACATTCCTGCCGCCGTCGTTTCAACGCTCGGCGCGCCATTGTCGGGCGAGGTCGTGAGACTGATCTGCGACTTTTCATCCGAGAGGCGGTGATGGTTTTTGCTGATGACAATGGACTCGCTAGAATCCTTGTTCGTCCACACCGTACCGCTGCGCGCAGGCGCTTGGGAGATAGCGGCAAGGACGCAATAGTCCAGTGTCACAAGACCTGAGAGTTTGACGGTTTGGTCTACGAGAACATGTTCGCTCATGGTGTTTACTCGGATGAGGTAAGGGAAGCGGACGTTGGTGTCCGTACCTGCCGGGCAACTGCAAACTACATGTCGGGCGAAAACAGCCTATCTCCAGTTCCCGCTCTTCACACCTGTAAAACCTGACAGGTGTGAAGAGCGTTGAAGTGTGTTTGGGACATCGCATGGGCGATGATTCAGAACCATGCGTCCTGCATGCCCAGACACGTTTCATCCCGCGCCTCGAGCAACGTCAGCTCATGGTGACAGCCCGGCACTTCCCACGTCAGGAAATACCGCGCCGCCTGTAACTTGCCCTTATAAAAATCAGCATCCGCCGCCTGACCTTTGGCCAGGCCTTCCTCGGCGCGAATCGCCTGCTCCAGCCAGCGCCAGCCAATCACCGTGTGCCCGAACACTTTCAGGTACAGCGCCGAATTCGCCAGGCTGCTGTTGACCTTGCCTTGCGCCAGATCGGTCAGCAAGCCAATGGTCACCACTTGCAGGCGCGCGACCAGTTTCTCCAGCGGCTCACGCAATGCGGTTAACGATTCGTACGCGGTGGCGCGTTCGGCGGTGTCGGCGATCAACCGGATCAATTGCTTGAGCCCTGCGCCACCGTTCTGCGCCAGTTTGCGCCCGAGCAAGTCCAGCGACTGAATGCCGTGGGTGCCTTCGTGGATCGGGTTCAAACGGTTGTCGCGGTAGTACTGCTCCACCGGATATTCGCGGGTGTAACCGTGACCGCCGAGGATCTGGATCGCCAGTTCATTGGCCTTCAGGCAGAACTCCGACGGCCAGGATTTGACGATCGGCGTCAGCAAATCCAGTAGCTCATGGGCCTGTTTGCGCTCGGTTTCGGTTTCCAGTGTTGTGGTGTCATCGAACAACCGCGCGGCGTACAGGCCGAGGTCAAAAGCCCCCTCAACGTAGGATTTTTGCGTCAACAGCATGCGTCTGACATCGGCGTGCTGAATGATCGCCACCGGCGCCGTGGTCGGGTCTTTGCTGTCCGGGACGCGACCTTGCGGGCGTTCGCGGGCGTACTCCAGCGAGTAGAGATAGCCGGCGTATCCGAGCATCACTGCGCCCATGCCGACGCCGATCCGCGCTTCGTTCATCATCTGGAACATGTAACTCAAACCGTGATGCGGTTTGCCCACCAGATAGCCGACACACTCCCCGTTATCGCCGAAGTTCAGCGCGGTGGACGTCGTGCCGCGCCAGCCCATCTTGTGAAACAGCCCGGCCAGCAATACGTCGTTGCGTTTACCCAGGCTGCCATCATCGTTGACCAGAAACTTGGGCACGATAAACAGCGAGATGCCTTTCACGCCCGCCGGTGCGTCCGGCAGTTTGGCCAGCACCATGTGCACGATGTTTTCCGACAGCGGGTGGTCGCCGCCAGAAATGAAGATCTTGTTGCCCTTGAGGCGATAAGTGCCGTCGGACGAAGGTTCGGCACGGGTACGAATATCCGACAGCGATGAGCCCGCATGCGGCTCGGTGAGGGCCATGGTGCCGAAGAAACGGCCGTCGATCATTGGCTGCAGGAAGCGCTGTTTCTGTTCTTCGGTGCCGAAGCTCTCGATCAGATTCGCCGCGCCCATGGTCAGGAACGGGTACGAAGTCGAAGCCGCGTTGGCCGACTGGAAGTGCGCAAAGCAGGCTTGGGAAAGCAGGGTCGGCAGTTGCATGCCACCGGCATCGAAACTGCGCGCGGCGTTGAGGAAACCCGCTTCAAGGAAGGCATCCACCGCCGGTTTCACCTCGGGAATCAGAATCGCCTGGCCGTTCTCGTAGCGCGGTTCGTTCTCGTCGCCCTTGCGGTTGTGCGGCGCAAAGTATTTCTCGGCGATGTTGCGCGCCGTACCGATGGCGGCATCGAAGGTCTCGCGGTTGTGCTCGGCAAAACGCTCGCGCCGGGTCAGGCCCTCGGCATCGAGGACTTCGTACAGCTCGAAAGCCAGATTGCGGGAACTGAGCAGCGACTCGGACATGGCGGCCTACCTGAAATTGGGGTTGGGCCGAGTCTAGGCTGGGGAATAAAGGCTGAACAGGATGATTGATGGCAGTGATGCAGGAATGAGGGCAACACTAATCAAATGTGGGAGCGGGCTTACTCACGAATGCGGTGGGTCAGGCAACATTGATGTCGACTGATCCTCCGCATCCGCGAGCAAGCCCGCTCCCACAGGGGAATGACATTCCAGGCAAGCATTGCGGTTGCCTGGAGTGACAGCGTGTTAACCGATCGTCATCAGGCTGGCGTTACCACCCGCCGCCGCCGTGTTGACGCTCAACGCCCGTTCAATCACCAGACGCTCCAGCGCAATGTTGGTCTCGCCCTGGGACAAGCCCTGAACCCCGACAATCGCGCCGGCGCGCTTGGCGATTTGCTGGCAAACGCCGCGCAACTGATCGGAATGGCCGTGATGCAGAACCGCATCAAACACCACCTCGTCCTTGTTCCAGTCAGCAACCCGGTTGATTCGCGCCTGAATCTCCTTGGGCAGACGTGCGTACACCGCCTTGCTGATGTCGGATTCCGGCCAAACCGCCGAACCGCCCACCGCCAATACCGCCGCCAGTTGCGTCAGCAGATCGCCTTCGACGTCCGCCAGGCACAGCACGTGCTCGCGTGGCAGGATCGCGTAGCTGTTCTTCTCGCCGGTCGGGCCCGCGAGAGCGCGGGTGATGCCGCTCTGCGATTGTGCGGCGTACTGCGCGCACAGCGTGCTCAGTTGCGCGTACTTGTTGCTTTCAGCCCAGGTTTTAAGGGCGGCCAGCGGCTTGCTCATGGCGTCGCGCAAACGAACGTCCGGCGCGACGACTGCATCACCGCGAGCGAAGGATTGCTCGATGGCGTCGGTAGGACGCGTCGACAGCAAGCGGTACAGATACAGCGGGCCACCAGCCTTCGGACCGGTACCCGACAAGCCTTCGCCGCCGAACGGCTGCACGCCGACCACGGCACCGACAATGTTGCGGTTGACGTAGACGTTACCGGCGTTGACGTTGTCGATCACCTTGGCGATGGTCTCGTCGATGCGGGTGTGCACGCCGAGGGTCAGGCCGTAGCCGGAAGCGTTGATCTGACCGATCAACTGGTCGATCTCTTTACGCTTGTAGCGAACCACGTGTAGCACCGGACCGAAGATCTCGCGCTGCAGTTCGTCGAAGCTTTCCAGTTCGATCAAGGTCGGCATGACGAAGGTGCCGCGTTTGACTTCTTCGGTGTCGGCGATCGCCACCTGGTAAACGTTACGACCTTTGTCGCGCATGCCCTGGATGTGCTTGTCGATGCCAGCCTTGGCTTCGGCGTCGATCACCGGGCCGATGTCCACGGACAGGCGCTCAGGGTTGCCGAGTCGAGCCTCGGCCATCGCGCCTTTGAGCATTTCGATGACGCGATCGGCGGAATCTTCCTGCAAGCACAGCACGCGCAGTGCCGAGCAACGCTGACCGGCGCTGTCGAAGGCCGAGGACACCACATCAATGACGACTTGTTCGGTGAGTGCCGAGGAGTCGACGATCATCGCGTTCTGGCCGCCGGTTTCAGCGATCAGCGGAATCGGGCGGCCCTGGCTGTCGAGACGGCCAGCGATGTTGCGTTGCAGCAGACGCGCCACTTCGGTGGAGCCAGTGAACATCACGCCTTTGACGCGCTCGTCACCGACCAGACCGGCACCGACGGTTTCACCGCGGCCCGGCAGCAGTTGCAGCACGCCTTCCGGAATACCGGCTTCGAGCAGCAAACGCACGGCTTGCGCGGCGACCAGCGGGGTTTGCTCCGCAGGTTTGGCCAAGACCGGGTTACCCGCAGCCAGTGCCGCAGCGACCTGACCGCTGAAGATCGCCAGCGGGAAGTTCCAAGGGCTGATGCACACCACCGGGCCCAGTGGACGGTGGGCGTCGTTGCTGAAATCGTTGCGCGCCTGCACCGCGTAATAACGCAGGAAGTCGACCGCTTCACGGACTTCGGCGATGGCGTTGGCGAAGGTCTTGCCGGCTTCACGGGCCAGCAGGCCCATCAGCGGCTGAATCTCGCCTTCCATCAGGTCAGCGGCACGTTCCAGAATCGCGGCGCGTTCGGCGGGCGGGGTAGCCTGCCAGATCGGCGCAGCGTTCAGGGCGCATTGAATCGCGTTGTCGACGTCTTCGACGGTGGCTTCCTGCACATGACCGACCACATCGCGGTGATCCGACGGGTTCAGCACCGCTGCCGGCGTTTCGTTGCTGGAAGCGCAGCCGAGCATCGGCGCCGCTTTCCAGTCGTTGTGCGCGGTCGCGAGCAGGGCGCAGGACAGCGACGCCAGACGATGTTCGTTGGCCATGTCGATGCCGCTGGAGTTGGCGCGCTCGGCGCCATACAAGTCACGCGGCAGTGGAATGCGCGGATGCGGCAGGCCGAAACCACCTTCCACGGTTGCCATTTGCTCGATCTGAGCCACTGGATCGGCCACCAGCTCCTGAATCGAGATCGACTGGTCGGCGATGCGGTTGACGAACGAAGTGTTCGCGCCGTTTTCCAGCAGACGACGGACCAGATAAGCCAGCAGCGTTTCGTGGGTACCGACCGGCGCGTACACGCGGCACGGACGGTTCAGCTTGCCGTCGGAAACTTTGCCGACAACCTGCTCGTAGAGCGGTTCGCCCATGCCGTGCAGGCACTGGAACTCGTACTGCCCCGGGTAATAGTTCTGACCGGCAATGTGGTAAATGGCCGACAGGGTGTGGGCGTTGTGCGTGGCGAACTGCGGGTAGATGACTTCCGGCACCGACAGCAGTTTGCGTGCGCAGGCGATGTAGGAAACGTCGGTGTACACCTTGCGGGTGTAGACCGGATAGCCTTCCAGGCCTTCGACCTGGGCACGCTTGATTTCGCTGTCCCAGTACGCGCCTTTCACCAGGCGGATCATCAGGCGGTGACGGCTGCGGCGCGCCAGGTCGATCACGTAATCAATCACGTACGGGCAACGCTTCTGATACGCCTGGATGACGAAACCGATACCGTTCCAGCCCGTCAGTTGCGGTTCGAAGCACAGGCGCTCGAGCAGATCCAGCGACAGTTCCAGACGGTCGGCTTCTTCGGCGTCGATGTTCAGGCCGATGTCGTATTGCTTGGCCAGCAGGGTCAGCGACAGCAGGCGTGGGTACAACTCTTCCATCACGCGCTCGTACTGCGCACGGCTGTAACGCGGGTGCAGTGCCGACAGCTTGATGGAAATGCCCGGGCCTTCATAAATCCCACGACCGTGGGAGGCTTTGCCGATCGAGTGAATGGCTTGTTCGTACGACGCAAGGTACTTCTGCGCGTCGTGTTCAGTGAGTGCGGCTTCACCGAGCATGTCGTAGGAATAACGGAAGCCCTTGGCTTCGAACTTGCTCGCGTTGGCCAAGGCTTCGGCGATGGTTTCGCCGGTCACGAACTGCTCACCCATCAGGCGCATGGCCATGTCGACGCCCTTGCGGATCATCGGCTCGCCGCTCTTGCCGATGATGCGGCTCAGGGACGACGTCAGGCCGGCTTCGTTGTGCGTGGACACCAGCTTGCCGGTCAGCAGCAGGCCCCAAGTGGCCGCGTTGACGAACAGCGAAGGGCTGTTGCCCAGATGCGGATGCCAGTTGCCGGTGCTGATCTTGTCGCGGATCAACGCGTCGCGAGTGCCTTTGTCCGGGATGCGCAGCAGCGCTTCGGCCAGGCACATCAGCGCCACGCCTTCCTGGGAGGACAGGGAGAATTCCTGCAGCAGGCCCTGAACAATGCCTGCACGACCGCCGGCACTCTTCTGGTTACGCAGTTTTTCCGCGATGGTCGCGGCGAGCTTATTGGTGGCCTCGGCCATCGTTGCCGGCAGGCGTGCCTGCTCGATCAGCATCGGCACCACTTCCGGCTCAGGGCGACGGTAAGCGGCGGTGATCGAAGCACGCAGTACCGATTGCGGCAGGATGCTTTCAGCGAATTCGAGGAAGCACTGGTGGGCGTGATCGGTGTGGACTTCGCCCGCGTCATCGGCGTCCTTGGCGCTCAGGCCGTTCAGCTCGGTCAGGGTTGCACCACCCTCGAGTTTTTCCAGGTAATTGAAAATTGCCTGCTTGATCAGCCAGTGCGGCGTGCGATCAATCGAGGTTGCGGCCGCCTTCAGGCGCTCGCGGGTTGGGTCATCGAGTTTGACCCCAAGGGTGGTGGTAGCCATATTTTTATCCTCATGGTTGCCACAGTTGCGTGGCATCAGCTGGCGGCAAGATTAGCCGCGCGTTGAAAGAGGTGCAACCGGGTGCAACCCTTTTTTGTCGGAAAAACAGGCAGTTCGTCAGGAATTGGTTTCTGGCACGAAAGGGCTGCCCCTGCTTGGTGCTTTTGCTTCTAGCCAAGCGCCATGACTGCCACAAAAGGGAGCAAAAACGGGGCGATTGTCGATAAATCCGACTAGGTGCAACTTATTCGGTCGAAACTGGTTGCACCTTATTTGATTTGTTGCATAGCATTCGCGCCCAAGGTGCAACCGGGATACCCGGTGTACCGGCTGGTGGCTTTCCTGGGGAAACATCAGTCCTAAATGCGCGGGATACGGAATCGTCTGCCAAACTTAGTCGTTTGCGCACGATTCACCACCGCTGCTACATAAAAACAAAGCCAGGGCGTAACTCAATGAGCGTAAGCAATCCAACCCTGATCACGTTCGTGATCTACATCGCAGCAATGGTGCTGATCGGCTTGATGGCCTATCGCTCCACCAACAACCTTTCTGACTATATTCTTGGCGGCCGCAGCCTGGGCAGTGTCGTAACGGCTCTGTCTGCCGGTGCTTCCGACATGAGTGGCTGGTTGCTGATGGGCCTGCCGGGCGCCATCTACATGTCCGGTCTGTCTGAAGGCTGGATCGCCATCGGTCTGGTGATCGGTGCCTACCTGAACTGGCTGTTCGTCGCCGGCCGTCTGCGTGTGCAGACCGAGCACAACGGCGATGCCTTGACCCTGCCGGACTACTTCGCCAGCCGTTTCGAAGACAAAAGCGGCCTGCTGCGGATCATCTCGGCGATCGTGATTCTGGTGTTCTTCACCATCTACTGCGCTTCCGGCATCGTGGCCGGCGCCCGTCTGTTTGAAAGCACCTTCGGCATGTCCTACGAGACGGCGCTGTGGGCCGGTGCTGCGGCGACGATTGCCTACACCTTTATTGGCGGTTTCCTCGCGGTGAGCTGGACTGACACCGTGCAAGCCACGCTGATGATCTTCGCTCTGATCCTCACGCCGATCATCGTGCTGCTGGCGACCGGTGGCGTCGACACCACGTTCCTGGCCATCGAAGCCAAGGACCCAAGCAACTTCGACATGCTCAAGGGCACCACTTTCATCGGCATCATCTCGTTGATGGGCTGGGGTCTGGGCTACTTCGGTCAGCCTCACATCCTCGCGCGTTTCATGGCCGCTGATTCGGTGAAATCGATTGCCAAGGCTCGCCGCATCTCCATGACCTGGATGATCCTGTGCCTGGCCGGCACCGTGGCGGTTGGCTTCTTCGGTATCGCTTACTTCTCGGCGCACCCGGAAGTGGCGGGCGCCGTCACCGAGAACCCTGAGCGTGTGTTCATCGAACTGACCAAAATCCTGTTCAACCCATGGGTTGCCGGTGTCCTGTTGTCGGCGATCCTGGCGGCAGTGATGAGTACCCTGAGCTGCCAGTTGCTGGTGTGCTCCAGTTCTTTGACTGAAGACTTCTACAAAACCTTCTTGCGCAAATCCGCTTCGCAGAAGGAACTGGTCTGGGTCGGTCGCACCATGGTGCTGCTGGTCGCACTGATCGCTATCGGTCTGGCGTCCAATCCGGATAACCGTGTACTGGGTCTGGTGTCCTACGCCTGGGCTGGTTTCGGTGCCGCGTTTGGTCCGGTTGTACTGATCTCGGTGATCTGGAAAGGCATGACCCGTGACGGCGCACTGGCCGGTATCCTGGTCGGCGCGATCACCGTGGTGGTCTGGAAGCATTTCGAGCTGATGGGTCTGTACGAAATCATCCCGGGCTTCATCTTCGCCAGCCTGGCGATCTACATCGTCAGCAAACTGGGCGAGCCAACCAAAGGCATGGTGCAGCGCTTCGAAGCGGCGGAAAAAGATTTCCACCTGAACAAGTGATTGCACTGAGCTGAGGCTCACAGAAAACGGCCCGACTCCTACAAGAGGCGGGCCGTTTTTTTGTGCCTGCAATTTCTCAAGACCATTGGATAACCCAGTGTTTGAGGGATGAGTCTGTAGTCGGATGCGCCGATATTCGAAGGCTTTTTCGACAAAAAAGGTAGGGTAAATCTGATTTTTCCGTCACCCAGTCCACACCCCTAGCCCCTCATGCAGAATCGCCCGCCCTCATTCTGCAGAGAGACATTGGATGTTCGCGCCTGCCAATCAACCGCGTTTCACGTTGACCCTCGAAGGCGCCCAGCATGACCTCAAGGTTCTTGAGTTCACGGGCAAGGAGGCCATCAGCCAACCCTTTCGTTTTGAGCTGGAACTGGTCAGCGAGCGGCCGGATCTGGACCTGGAAAGCCTGCTGCACTGTCAGGCGTTTCTGAGCTTTGATGCAGACGGTTCCGGCGTCCATGGTCAGATTTATCAGGTCGGGCAGGGCGACTCCGGGAAACGTCTGACGCGCTATCACGTAAGCCTTGTCCCGCGTCTGACATACCTTGGGCAGCGGATCAATCAGCGGATATTCCAGCATCAGAGCGTGCCGCAGATCGTGGCGCAGATCCTCAAGGATCACGCGATCCTGCGCGATGCCTTTGAGTTTCACCTCGGCAGCGACTACCCGCAGCGTGAATATTGCGTGCAATACGCCGAGAGCGATCTGGCGTTCATCCAGCGTCTGTGTGCTGAAGTCGGTATTCATTACCACTTTCAGCACAGTCCCGAAGGCCACTTGCTGGTGTTCGGCGATGATCAAACCGTGTTCCCGCGATTGGCCCGACCGAATCTGTATTTGCCGGGCAGTGGCATGGCGGGCGGAGCGCCAGCGATCAAGCGTTTCAACGTTCGCGTGCAAACCCGCACCAGCGTAGTCACTCGGCGCGACTACAACTTTGAAAAGCCGCGCCTGCAACTGGAAAGCCGCATCGACGGTGAGCAGCGCCCGGTGCTGGAGGACTATCACTTTCCCGGACAATTCGATAATCGTGAAACCGGTAAACACCTGGTTCAGCGGGCACTTGAGCGCCATGCCGCCGATTACCGTCAGGCCGAAGGCATCAGCGATGAGTCGGCACTGGTTAGCGGACATTTCCTGCAACTCACCGAGCATCCGCGTCAGGACTGGAACGATCTCTGGTTGCTGACAGCCATTGAACACCGTGGCCGACAGCCGCAAGTGCTGGAGGAATCGGTGACCGGTGATGGGGAAGAGTTCCAGGGGTACCGTAATACCTTTCTCGCCACACCGTGGGACGCGTTCTTTCGCCCAGCCTTGGGGGCGAAGCCGCAGGTGCGCGGGTATCAACCCGCCGTCGTCACCGGGCCTCAGGACAGCGAAATACATTGCGACGAATACGGTCGGGTCAAGGTGCAACTGGCCTGGGACCGTGACGGCGAGTTCAACGAACATTCCAGTTGCTGGCTGCGGGTCGCCACGGGGTGGGCGCATGACGGCTACGGCAGCGTGCTGATCCCAAGAGTCGGCATGGAAGTGCTGGTCGGTTTCATCGACGCCGATGCCGATAAACCGTTGGTCATGGGCTGCCTGCCCAACGCTGCAACCCCAGTGCCGCTGGAACTGCCGGCCGAGAAAACCCGCAGCCTCTTCCGCAGCCAGAGCAGCCCCGGTGGCGGGGGCTACAACGAACTGCGCATCGAGGATAAAAAAGGCGCCGAGGAGATCTACCTGCGCGCCCAGCGCAACTGGACGCAGCATGTGCTGCACGATCAACAGGTGCAGGTCGACAACCAGCGCAGCATCGTCGTCACCGGCACCGCCAAACATGAATTGAAGGCCGACGAACAACGCATCACCCACGGCCAGCGCAAGGCCGAAGTGAAGCAGGACGATCATCTGACGGTTGTCGGCGATCGGCATATCCGCGTGAGCAATCAGGCGACCAGCGCCAGCGCGCAATTCCACGTCAGCGCCGGCCAGCAAGTGGTGATCGACGGCGGCGCGAGCGCGACGATTCAGGCGGGCGGGCAGTGGATCAACATCGGCCCCGGCGGGATCTTCAGCAGCGTGCCGATTGTTGTGGGTGGGGCGCCAATGGCGGCGATGAGCGCGGCGCCGAGTGTGCCGGGGTTGCCGGATACATTGGCGGCGGCGCCGGCGGCAATGCTGACGGCCGCGCAAATCATGAGTTTTAAAGGCGATGCGCCGTTCTGCGAAGAGTGCGAGCGCTGCAAGGACGGTGCCTGTGCAGCTTGACTTTCTTGAGCCCCGCGCATGGCTGGCGCATCAGTTGCTGAAGCCGTCGGAGCAGTTGTTCGCGATCTTCAGTAACGCCAGCGATGCCAAACCGCCCCTGGTGAGGTCGAATCCGGTCTGGGCGGACACGATTTACGCCGAGTGGGACGCGGTGATGCCCTATGTGGGAATTGTCGCGGCGGACAGTGAGTTTCTGGATTGGGTGGCGACTACCGAGTCCCGTGACTGGGGCTGGTTGGCGGTGTCTTCGGCGAGCCTGGAAGTGGTGGTCGAGCATTTTCGCAGCCTGACTCAGGTGCTGATGCCGAGCGGTAAAACGGTGTTTTTTCGGTTTTGGGATGGGCGGTTTTTGTTGCCGATCTTGAAGTCCGATGCAGTGGATGCGGCGCAGCTTTTGCCGATGATTTCATGCGGACTGATCAATGGTCAGACCGTGGAAATCGGGGGGCGGGCGCAGGTTTCGGGGCGTGTGTTTCCTTGGTGGACGGTGCCTGACTCGGTGTTGGCTTCGGCGGGGGATGAAGTCCGCGTAGGCAACGCGGTGCAATGGCTGAGCGAGGAGCATCCCGCATTGTTCGAGGCGTTTCCCGAGGCGGTTTTGCGTTGCAAGGTCAGGCGGTTTTTTCAGGTTTCAATGTCGGAAGAATCGTCGCAATCGGCGTTGTTGGCGTATTTGCTGGCAGAGCTGGAGTGACATTTCCGGGCGAAGGCTTCGGACGTTTCCTTCGAGTTGCGGCGGTTTTCATGAACTGGTGGGCGGCGGGTTGCAGGGATAGTCTTTTCGTTGTCACTGCGAGAGTGGTGACAGGGTGTAGGAACCCTCGCTTTCATGACGTTACAGCTCGTTGGATTTTTGCGGCACTTGATTCAAGTCCGTAAGATCGTTCACGGCGGCTGTGCGTGGGACACGCTTCGGCGTGACCGAGGTCCATGATTGCTCGGTTCCTACTCTTGCGCACAGCTGCCACCCAAACCTGTAGGAAGGTGCGTTGGCGGCTAACGTTTATCAATCATGGAGATAACAAAATGACGAACATGCACCCCGATCCACCCTACGAAAAAATCATCCCCCATCCCGACAACCGCTTCATGGCCCTCACCGGCAACTGCAGCGACATGCCCACCCTGTTCATCGACACCCACGTCCCCTCCGACATCCTGATGGACGCTGCCAACCACCGCATCCGAACCGTCGTCCAGGTGCTGGAAAACCTGTGCATGCGCGGCTCGATCGAGTGCGACTCGATGATCCTCAGCGACTTCGCCCAGCTCTGCGTGATCCCGTTGCGCGAAGGCTGCGATCTTTTGACGTTGAGGCAACGCTGAGCGCGTAATCAGTCTGAGATATACGCATCCTGCGACTTGATAAATGCTTCGAAGGCAGGTGAGTTGTAAATTTCGAGGCAAGAATAAAACACAACATTTTTGCCCGATTGCTTGCTGGTAGAAGAAGCCTTCGCATATGCGTCAGTCATGAATTTTTCGGTTTCCGCATAAGGGTCATGGATGACTTCAAGCGTATCTTCATTCTGCGATATTGCGTGTTGCCCTTTACCCATTGCGGAGTAGGCGCCAATAGCTAGTCCGATATCCGACTTGATGTCGGACTGATTTTTGAACTGATTCGATATGCAGTTGGCGAGACCGTAATTTTTCAGTGATGTCCTCGCACTGTTCACGTCTACTTCGCTTGCCAGGGCATTGCCAGATGCACCCAAAATGCTGAATGCGATGATTAGCTGGAACTTCATCCCTTTAACTCCCAAAAGTTGATCTTTTCCAGCGTTACGCCTGCCCGGTCGTAAGTGTGGCTATCTGGACGATGGTAGTCACTGTTGTCTCCGGTTGTGCTGCCATTCCACAAAGTCGCATGACCTGTAGCATCGAGCCATCCGGTGATCTCCATGATAATCACGCCTTTCTTGCCATTGATGAAATCCGCCTCACTCATTTTTAGCTCGCGATCCGGAGCGCCCCAGTTGTGTTTCAGGAACGTCAAAAAATCTGCGACTTTCATGATGTAGGGGAGTTGGTCTGCGCCGGCCAGACGATAAATGGACTTGCTCGGAATGATCGTTCCTTTCGGAATTTTGTATCCACCATAATTAAATCCCCTGCTTATCCTCAGTGCGCAAGCGTTCGCGTAAGCGTCAGGCTTTTCTGCTCGGGCTGCCTCAACGTTACCCCCAACAAGCGCATAAACATCAATCGAGCTTTTCAGGCCAACTTCTGCGTAAGCAGTCCACAGAGTGCTGAATTTTGGACGCTTTACGACGATGTTAGTGTTTACGCCACCTGAGCTGATATTGAGCTGAGCCATTAGACCTCACCTTCCATGTCGAAGACTTCACCTTGAAAAGCGTTTGGAATAATCGCTATACCTTTCGCCCCCACGGTGCCGGACAGAGTTTTTTCTGCTGCACCCGTGATCGTCACACTAACGATCTCGCCGGGTGAGTAACCCGAAGTTTTTACATGAATATTCAGGTCGGTGTAGAAGCGAGAAACCGAGTCGACCGGAATCTGGCTCTCCCCATATGAAAGCGTAATGCGTTGAATACTCTTTGGTTTGGGTATCAAAGGGATGATGGCTGAGAAGCTCGCAGCGCTGTGTTCGCCGCCGCCAAAGACGGATGATTGACCAGAGAGAACAGTGTTGGATTTCGGTGGACAACCACACGCTACATAATCGCCCTCTAGCGCAACCGGCCCTGCAGGTAGAGTGACTGTCTTGGTCCGACAGCGACGATGGGGCCTTTGCCAGGAGGGCATACAGGGCAACTGGCTATGTGGCCGATGGACGAAGTGCTCACGGCGTAATCAATGTTAATTCCGACGTTTCCTTCCAGTACCGAGCCTCCTGTTGAAGTTGGAGCACCGATTCCGATCACCTTTCTACCCATGTAAATTTCCCTCTTTACAGGTTTTAAGTGAGACGGATCTTCGCATTCCCTCTGCGATTGGAACGACGTGAATTCAGTAGGAAGATGTTTCTTTATGTTGCTTTTGTCGCGATGTGGCGTGGACGGTCGCCGCCAACTACCGCATACGCACGGTCGTCCAGGTGCTGGAAAACCTGTGCATGCGCGGCTCGATCGAATGCGATTCCCTCATCCTTAGCGACTTCGCCAAACTCTGCGCCATTCCCTTGCGCGACGGCTGTGATTTGCTCGGCGTCATCGGTCGACGCTTGGGCGCCACGCCTTCCTGATACCGCGAGATCAAAAGATCGCAGCCTTCGGCGGCTCCTACACGGGATCATCTGTAGGAGCTGCCGAAGGCTGCGATCTTTTGGGCGTCACATTTGCAAGCATGTTTGTTGGCATGGTTATTTTTGCTGTTAGATCTTTTCCACATTCCCCAGGAGTCTTCCCGCCGGGCCGTCAGATACGGTAAAGCTGACCTTATCGCCCTTTTTCAGATTCGGGTTGGCTGGAGTTGTTACGCTAAGCTCTCCGCTGTTGTCATCGGGCTGAACAGACACAGAATACGTTGGATAAACTCCGTTCGGATCTACGGTATAGGTTCCGCTGACGGTGCCCTTGCCCGGTGTAACTACAATATCCTTTGCCATTTCCAGCCTCCTTCCATCAATAAAAAATACTCGGCAATCGATTCATTCGTGCCTTGGTAACTATCAGTCAGCATTGCTGGCGGCGCTACTGTCAGACCTGACAGGTAGTTGACGGAATAATGACCGTTTGTCTGAGTCGGTCGTACTCTCCACGAAAAATCGCAGCCTTGATACAGACTGCTCGGGATCATCTGTAGTGTCGAAGGCTGCGATCTTTTGACGTTGAGGCCCTCTCG
Organism: Pseudomonas sp. NPDC087614; assembly: GCF_044743485.1. Classification (NCBI taxonomy): domain Bacteria; kingdom Pseudomonadati; phylum Pseudomonadota; class Gammaproteobacteria; order Pseudomonadales; family Pseudomonadaceae; genus Pseudomonas; species Pseudomonas sp. NPDC087614. Next base: position 46,142 of record NZ_JBIUWN010000037.1, read on the forward strand.
GCTGCCAACCCCTGACTTGCCGCCCGGTAAAAGGTAAACTTTGCGCCCTTCGCAGGAGCAGCCATGAATTATCGTCACGCCTTCCATGCCGGCAATCACGCCGATGTGTTCAAACACCTGACCTTGACCCGCCTCATCGCCTTGATGTCGCGCAAGGAGCAGCCGTTTGCCTATCTCGACACGCACGCCGGCATCGGTCTGTATGACTTGCAGGGCGATCAGGCCAACCGTACCGGTGAGTACCTGGAAGGCATCGCGCGCTTATGGGATCAGCCGGATCTGCCGGCGCTGACCGCCGACTATATGAAGGTGCTGCACGAGATGAACCCGGATGGCCAACTGCGCTACTACCCGGGTTCGCCGGAGCTGGCGCGGCGCCTGACCCGGCCGCAGGACCGGGTGATGCTCAACGAGAAACACCCGGAAGACGGCGTGCTGCTCAAGGACAACATGGCCGGTGATCGCCGGGTAAAAGTGCATCTGGGCGAGGGCTGGCACGTTGCGCGGGCGATGTTGCCTGTGCAGGAGAAGCGTGCGGTGATGTTGATTGACCCGCCGTTCGAACAGCTCGACGAGATGCAGCGTTGCGCAGCGTCGTTGAAAGAGGCGATTGGCCGGATGCGCCAAACCGTGGCGGCGATCTGGTATCCGGTGAAGGATCAGCGTGCATTGCGGCGTTTCTATCAGGACTTGGCTGGCACCGGTGCGCCGAAGTTGTTGCGCGTAGAACTGCTGGTGCATCCGCTGGACACGCCGAACAGCCTGAACGGTTCGGGCATGGCGATCGCCAATCCGCCGTGGGGGCTGGAGGAAGAATTACGTGAGCTGCTGCCGTGGTTGTCGAAGAAGCTGGGGCAGACCCGGGGCGGGTGGCAGATGGACTGGTTGATTGCCGAGAGTTGATCAACGGCAAGATTAAAAGATCGCAGCCTTCGGCAACTCCTACCCAGTTCGGCGTCGTCCACGCAATGTGCGTACGACCTTTGATCTCCTGTAGGGGCTGCCGAAGGCTGCGATCTTTTGCTTTAAAGGGTCAGTTACCCGCCAGGCTCGGTGGCATGCACACGCCGGTGCCGCCAATCCCGCAATAACCCTCAGGGTTCTTCGCCAGATACTGCTGGTGATACGCCTCGGCGAAGTACACGGTTGGTGCCTGCTCGATCTCGGTGCTGATCTCACCCAGGCCCGCCTTCGACAACTCGGCCTGGTAGGTCGCTTTGCTCTTCAGCGCCGCGTCCAGTTGTTCAGGTGTGGTCGCGTAGATCACCGAGCGGTACTGGGTGCCGATATCGTTACCCTGGCGCATGCCTTGTGTCGGGTTATGCAGTTCCCAGAACATCGCGAGCAGTGCTTCGTAGCTGACTTGCGCTTTGTCATACACCACCAGCACCACTTCAGCGTGGCCGGTCAGGCCTGAGCAGACTTCTTCGTAAGTCGGGTTCGGTGTGAAACCGCCGGCGTAACCGACCACGGTGCTGACCACGCCTTCACGCTGCCAGAAGCGGCGTTCGGCGCCCCAAAAACAGCCCAGACCGAAAATCGCAAAATCGACGTCCTGGAAAAACGGGCCAAGCAGCGGGGTTTCTTCGAAGACGAAGTGTTTTTCCGGCAGGGTCATCGCAGTTTCGCGGCCGGGCAGAGCTTGATCTTTAGTGGGGAGCACGTTTTTGTTCACCAGAATTTCCGAGCGCAGAACCATGATCGTTCCTCTCAGTCAGGATGGGATGTAAAAAATCAGACCGCCAGTGTGCCCAATGATGCCCGATTTCGCACTATTCAAATGTGGGAGCGACGGTGCGACGATTCCACAGGGGAAATTCATCGACAGGGGAGATCTGTGGTGCTCAGAGGCAGAGCGGGCCGCGTGGGTAGCGTTTGAGGGCCTGGATCAGCTCGGCGCCCGGGATTGGCCGATCGAACAGGTAGCCTTGGCCGACATCGCAGCGATGACGACGCAGGAACGCCAGTTGCTCGGCAGTCTCGATACCTTCGGCCACGACTTTGAGTTTCAGGTTGTGGGCCATGGCGATCACCGCGGAGGTGATTTCCATGTCGTCCTGGTTGTCGGGGATTTCGTGGATGAAACTGCGATCGATCTTGATGACGTCGATCGGGAATTTTTTCAGGTAGCTGAGCGATGAATAACCGGTGCCGAAGTCGTCCATGGCCAGGGTCAGGCCCAGGCGCTTGAGCTGATCGAGCTGCAGGTGCGTGTCTTCGGTGGCTTCGAGCAGCAGGCCTTCGGTCAGTTCCAGTTCGAGCAGATTGGCCGGCAACGCTTCTTCCTTGAGGATGTTGGCGATGGAGGAGACCAGGTCCGGATCGGAGAATTGCTTGGGCGACAGGTTGATCGCTACTTGCAGATTGCCCATCCCGGCGGCGGTCAGGGCTTTGCTCATGCGGCAGGCCTGACGGGCGATCCACTTACCGATCGGAATGATCAGACCGGTTTCTTCGGCGACGCTGATGAACTGGTCCGGGCGAATCATCCCGCGTTCCGGATGATTCCAGCGCAAAAGTGCTTCCATGCCCAGCAGGCGACCGCTGCGCAGGCATAGTTTTGGCTGGTAGAACACGTCCAGTTCATTCTGGGTCAGGGCGCGGCGCAGGTTGTTCTCAACGAACAGTTTGTAACTGGCCTCGGCATTCAGCGCTTCGGTAAAGACTTGCACCTGATGTTTGCCGTTGGCCTTGGCCTTGTGCAGGGCCAAACCGGCGTTACGCATCAGGGTTTGTGGATCACGGCCGTGCAGCGGCGCGCAGGCCAGGCCTACGGAGCCGGTGACGCTGATCAGTTGGTTGTCGACGAACATCGGTTTGTCGAGGGTCATCAGCAACTGGCTGGCGATCTGTTGGCCGGCCTCAAGGTCGGTGTTGTCGAGCAACACAGCGAATTCGTTACTGGCGAAACGGGCGAGGCTGCCGCTCGGGCTCAGGCTGTTGCGCAGACGGCGGGCGAGGCTGATCAACAGTTTGTCGCCGGTCTGATGGCCGAGGCTGTCGTTGATCCGTTTGAAATTGTCGATGTCCACCAGCAGCAGGCTGATCGGGGTATCGCTATCCCGGGCGAAGCGTTCGTCCAGATTGCGGATAAATGCAGGCCGGTTGCCGAGGTTGGTCAGGTTGTCGGTGTACGCCAAACGCTCGATGCGTTGTTGCGCCAGTTTGGTCTGGGTGATGTCTTCGTAGATGCCGATGTAATGCGTCAGCTCACGGTTGTCGCCGTACACCTTGGAGATCGACAACTGGCCCCAGTACGGTTCGAGGTTTTTGCGGCGGCTCTTGAATTCGCCCTGCCAACTGTTGCTCTTGGCCAGCGCCGAGGGCGCGTCGAACAGCAGTTCGCTGAGGTTTTCCAGGGCCGGCAGTTCCGACAGGCGCTGGCCGTGGACTTCCTCGGTGGTGTACTGGGTGATGGCGGTGAAGCTGGGGTTGACGTACTCGACCACGCCGTCGCAGTTGACCAGCAAAAACGCGTTGGCACTTTGCTCGACCGCACGCTGGAACAGATGCAGGGCGCTGGTGGCGGTGCGGCGATTGTGGTTGTTGATCACTTGTGCGAACTGGTCGGCCAGTTCGCCGGCAAAGGCGATTTCATCGGACTGCCAGGCGCGGGTGACGCCGGTCTGTTCCAGGCACAACACGCCGACTACGTGGCCGTCGACGCGGATGCTGGCGTCGAGCATGGCATTGACGTCACGTGGGCGCAGGGCCTCGGCCATTTCGCGGGTACGCGGGTCACGCATCGCGTTGTGGGCGTCAATGGCGCGGCTACTGTGCAGCGCCTCCATATAGTCGGGGAAGCTGCTCACGTCGATCACGTCGGGCAGGATGTACTCCTGCGTTGCGCGGTGGTAAGCCGAGATCGGCACCAGTTGCTGGCCGTCGAGGTTCCACAGGCTGGCGCAGTCGATTTCGTAGATGTCGCAGGCACTGCGGGTGATCAGTTCGGCGGCTTCTTGCAGCGAGTTGTGCGTGCTGTAGCGCTGACGGGCGAGCAGCAGAATCAAATCTTGCTGGGCACGCACGCGTTCGAGGTGTTGCAGTTGTTCCTGCTGGGCGCGCTGGTTCAGTTCAAGGGCGATTTGCAGTCGGGAATTCTGGGTTTCGAGGTCAACGGAGGGCAGTGCTTGCGCATCGTCAAAGACCTTGTCAACCGCCAGCAGATAGCCGCGCAGCAGATGGCGGTTGTGCTGTTTATACGCCTCGCCGAGTTCGAGGATACTCAACATGCCTGCCATGGTGTGCAACGTATAGCGCACCAGATAGTACGGGCCCACGCTGAGCTGCTGCTGGATCGCGTCGTGCAGTTGATAACGCGCTTCGGGTTCCATCAGGCTGGCGTAAGGCGAGCCGACCAGCGCGCAGAGCTCGACGGCCGGTTGACCGAACTGGCGTTCGCAGTTGGGATCAAGAAACAGCATCGCCCAGCTGGCTTCATTCAAGCGCTCGAAACGCAGCATGCCGAGCCGCGAGGGCACAGGCAACTGCGTCACTACCTCGGCCGCCGTACGGCTGGCGGCATCGGGTTGGCTCTTCATGAAGGAAACTCGCTTGGAAATATGCTGAACGCGCCGGGCTCTCGCCCTCTTTACTGTTGCCTGCGGCAAGGTTGCATCATTGCGGCACTGACTGACAAGAGTGATGAAGGCCAAGTGCTATAAGAATGTGTCGGCTGCTCGGAGCATTTCTGCAGTGGGGGCGATAAAAGAGCCAAAGATCGCAGCTTGCGGCAGTGCCTGCGGGGGGTTGCAACCTATGCAGGCGCCGCCGAAGACTGCGATTTTTTGCGTTTCAGCGCAATTTCAGGCTGATGGTTTGCAGCTTTTTCCCGTTCTGATCGTGGTAATTGACCAAGATTTGATCAGTCTCGACCACAAGGTGGGCGAAGTTGTCCTCGCCGACCACCTCGCTGGTCAATTCATGCACATAGTCGCCCGCCGCCGTGCGCACCAACGGCTGATCAAGGATGAAGGTGGACGCCTTGGCGTACGGCAAGAGTTTGCTGTTGCACAGCGGCGAGGAAACGATGGTGTGGACTTCAAAGTCCGGATCCTGGCTGTGTGTCAGGCGCGACGTCAGCGAGCCGTGTACGTCGCCAGAAACGAACACGACATTTTTGATCTGTCGGGTGCGGATGGTTTCGAGCAGGCGCAGACGCTGTTCCGGAAAGGCTTTCCAGGCGTCATCGCCGTGAAACTTGCGATCCGGGTAAAACATGACGCTGGTGACCACGAACTTGACCCGTGCCGGGCTGTTGATCAGCCATTTAAGCAATGCTTGCTCTTGCGCCTCATCGAGAATGCGTCGGTCACTGGCTGACAAGTTGCGGCGAGTGCGACTGTCGGTCACAAACCACTCGATATCGCCGTCACTGAATTGATACCAATAGTGCTTAAGCGTTGAACGATCAACTTGACCGCTCGTTGTCAGTGCGTGTGCCGGGCTGTGACTGACTTGATACAACTCATACGCGGCCATGGCATTGCGATACAACTCATGATCGGATTTACCGGCGTTTGCCGGCCAGTTGTCTTCGATTTCATGATCATCAAGAATCATGTAGGTCGACGTCGTTGACATCAGTCGTTGTATGTTGGGTTGTGAAAACGCTGCGCGGTACTTTGCAAGAATATCTTTATATTCCCGATCCGGTGCAATCAGGTTCAGGTCATCGACATAGATTTGATCTCCGGTCATGAGTGTTGCACTGATCGGCGGCTGTGCGCCTTCGATCAACTGGTTGATAGATGCAAAGATCCGGTCGCCTAAATGGGGCAGCGACGCGATACCTGCCGTCATGCGCAGGTAGCGGCATGAGCCGACGATGTATGCACGAGGTTGCAAGGCTTTGCTGGAGCGGGTGCGAAACCGGTAAATCTCCCTCGGCCACTGCAGCGGCAACTCCGCCACACTGTGAACGGTATGCACGGGATTCATCGGGCTGAACCATACTGCCTGGTACTCATACTCGGTATCAGTGCTCAAGTTGTTGAGTGTCAGTACTTCCGTCATGTCGCGTAGCGCGCTTAACTTGGCGAACGTACCTTTTGACCAGTGTTGTGATCCGGAACTGCGGTAACGGATTGCAGCAAATACTGCTGCATTGCTTTGATAATCGCCGCGAATAAGAATTCGCGCATGGTTAGTTGTGATGTGACCTATGAGTGGGCCAATAGTCGGTTTGAACATGTTCGAATCCATTCGAATTAACGTTTGATTGGGAATAACTAAGGCAAGAATTTTTAGTTAACTTTGCTGTGTCAAGACTAGTTATGTAGGGAATAAAAATATCGTCGCGAAGTGGACGGTGGTCGTAGCTGATGTCAGTACAACCTGTGGGAAAAAACCGCAGATTGGTTTTCGCGAGACAAAAAAAAGCCCCGTCAAACTGACGGGGTTGAGGTACGAGCGTGTGGCGCTCGAAAACGTGAAACGCAAGCGGCCCTCCATTGCCGGAGGGCCGCTTGGGATTACAGCAGGATGGTGCGGATGTCCGCCAGCAGGCTGCCCAGACGCTGGGTGAAGCGTGCAGCGGCGGCGCCGTTGATCACTCGGTGATCGTAGGACAGCGACAGTGGCAGCATCAGTTTCGGCTGGAAGGCTTTGCCGTCCCAGACTGGCTGGATGGTTGCCTTGGAAACACCGAGAATCGCCACTTCCGGCGCGTTGACGATCGGCGTGAAGCCGGTGCCGCCAATGTGGCCGAGGCTGGAAATGGTGAAGCAGGCGCCTTGCATGTCGTCAGCGGTGAGCTTCTTGTCGCGGGCTTTGGCGGCCAGCGCAGCGGCTTCGGCTGCCAGTTGCAACAGGCTCTTCTGGTCGACGTTCTTGATGACCGGTACCAGCAGGCCATCCGGGGTGTCGACGGCGAAGCCGATGTTCACGTATTTCTTGCGGATGATCGCTTTGCCGCTTGGCGCCAGCGAACTGTTGAAATCCGGCAGTTCCTTGAGCATGTGCGCGCACGACTTGAGCAGCAGCGGCAGGATGGTCAGCTTGACGCCAGCCTTCTCTGCAACGGCTTTCTGGGCAACGCGGAACGCTTCCAGCTCGGTGATATCAGCCGAGTCGAACTGAGTCACGTGCGGGATGTTCAGCCAACTGCGGTGCAGGCTCGACGCGCCGATCTGCATCAGGCGAGTCATCGGCACTTCTTCGATTTCGCCGAAACGGCTGAAGTCGACGACCGGAATCGGCGGGATGCCCGCGCCACCGGTTGCGCCAGCAGCAGCGGCCGGTGCTTCCTTGGCCTTCTGCATCATCGCTTTGACGTAAACCTGAACGTCTTCCTTGAGGATGCGACCGTGTGGGCCGCTGGCGCCGACCGCATTAAGTTCAACACCGAACTCACGGGCCAGTTGACGCACGGCAGGGCCGGCGTGCACTTTGGCGCCCGGTTTGGCCGGCGCCGCAACCGGCGCGGCGGCAGCAGGTGCAGCGACTGCCGGAGCAGCAGCGGCAGGCGCTGGAGCACTTGGCGCAGCAGCGGCTGGAGCCGGGGCAGCCGCAGCCGCAGGGGCCGCGCCTTTGACTTTCAGCTTGAGGATCAGGTCGCCGGTGCCGACTTCGTCGTCCAGCTTGATGGAAACGCTTTCCACCACGCCAGCGGCAGGCGATGGAATTTCCATGCTCGCCTTGTCGGATTCCAGGGTGATCAGCGATTGGTCAGCCTCGACGGTGTCACCAGCCTTGACCAACACTTCGATGATCTTGGCCTTGCCGGCCGAACCGATGTCCGGGACATGGATGTCCTGAACGCTGTCGGCCACTGGGGCTGCCGGGGCTGCCGCAGGAGCAGGTGCAGCAGCGGCTGGCGCAGCAGCCTGAGCCGGAGCGGCTGCAGCCGGCGCCGCAGCACCTGCCACTTCCAGGTCCAGAATCAGGTCGCCCGTGCCGACTTCGTCGTTGAGCTTGACGCTGATGGCCTTGACCACGCCCGCAGCAGGCGACGGGATTTCCATGCTCGCCTTGTCGGACTCCAGAGTGATCAGCGATTGATCAGCCTCGACGGTGTCGCCGACCTTGACCTGAATCTCGATGATCTGGGCCTTGCCCGACGAGCCGATGTCCGGCACGTGCACTTGCTGAACCGAAGCGGCAGCCGGGGCCGCGGCTGGCGCGGCAGCAGCAGATGCGGCGGCCGGTTTTTCTTCGGCTTTGGCGGCCGGCGCGGCGGCAGGCGCAGGGGCCGCTTGCGCAGCGCCCTCGACTTCCAGCTCAAGCAGTTCGTCGCCTTCTTTCAGGCGGTCGCCCAGCTTCACTTTCAGGCTTTTGATGACGCCGGCCTTCGGGGCCGCCACTTCCATGCTGGCCTTGTCCGATTCCAGAGTCAGGATGCTCTGGTCGGCTTCGATGCGGTCGCCGACCTTCACAAACAGTTCAATTACTTCACCTTCACCGCTGCCGATGTCAGGTACGCGAATGAGTTCGCTCACAGGGTTTCTCCTCAGCAGTCCAGTGGGTTGCGTTTTTCCGGGTCGATGCCGAACTTGGTGATGGCTTCAGCCACGACCTTAGGTTCGATATCGCCACGGTCAGCCAGTGCTTCCAGGGCTGCCAGTACCACGAAATGACGGTCGACTTCGAAGAAATGACGCAGTTTCTTGCGGCTGTCGCTGCGGCCGAAACCGTCGGTGCCCAGGACTTTGAATTCCTTGGACGGTACCCACTGACGGATCTGCTCGGCGAACAGCTTCATGTAGTCGGTGGATGCAATGACCGGACCTTTACGGCCGCTCAGGCATTCTTCGACGTAGCTCTGCTTAGGCTTCTGGCCAGGTTTCAGACGGTTGCTGCGCTCTACGGCCAGGCCGTCGCGACGCAGTTCGTTGAAGCTGGTGACGCTCCATACGTCAGCGCCGATGTTGAACTCTTCACGCAGGATCTTCGCCGCTTCACGCACTTCACGCAGGATGGTGCCGGAGCCCATCAGCTGTACGTGGTGGGCTGCTTCGCGGGTGTCTTCTTCAAGCAGGTACATGCCTTTCTTGATGCCTTCTTCGGCACCGGCCGGCATGGCTGGCTGCTGGTACGACTCGTT
>NZ_JBIUWN010000038.1:0-55117 GCF_044743485.1 Pseudomonas sp. NPDC087614
CATTCAGCACACGTTTTTGCTTTCACCAAAAAACTTAGAATCATCTCAAAATAGATATAAGGGGACTTAGAGTGAACAAGTCGGAACTGATTGATGCTATCGCTGCATCCGCTGATATCCCGAAAGCTGCTGCTGGCCGTGCGCTGGACGCAGTAATCGAATCCGTCACTGGCGCTCTCAAGGCTGGCGACTCCGTTGTTCTGGTTGGTTTCGGTACGTTCTCCGTGACTGATCGTCCGGCTCGCGTTGGTCGTAACCCACAGACCGGCAAGACGCTGCAGATCGCAGCGGCCAAAAAACCAGGTTTCAAAGCCGGTAAAGCACTGAAAGAAGCTGTTAACTAAGTTTTCAGGTTTTTACCTATCCGGGTCGGGGTCATGCCTGACCTGGCAGCGGAGCGGTAGAGCAGGTCGCTGAAACAGCTACCTGTAACGCCGGGATCGAGGGTTCGAGCCCTGTCCGCTCCGCCAGTTACGAGAAGGCGCATCCTCGGATGCGCCTTTCTTCTATCCGGATTCTACCCACGCTCCACGGTTGCCTAATTTTGAAGTTCAACCGTTTCTGGGGGACGCATGCTGCAGAATATCAGGGACAATTCACAAGGCTGGATTGCCAAGACCATTATCGGAGTCATCGTTGCACTGATGGCTCTGACCGGTTTCGACGCCATTTTCAAGGCCACGACGCACTCTAACGAGGCGGCCAAGGTCAATGGTGAGGAAATCAGCCAGAACGAGCTGAGCCAGGCCGTTGACATGCAACGCCGTCAGCTGATGCAACAGTTGGGCAAGGATTTCGATGCTTCCTTGCTCGACGAAAAAATGCTGCGCGAGTCGGCTCTCAAGGGCCTGATTGATCGCAAGCTGCTGCTGCAAGGTGCCGAACAATCGAAATTCGCTTTCTCCGAAGCTGCTCTGGACCAAGTGATCCTGCAAACGCCTGAATTTCAGGTGGACGGCAAGTTCAGCTCTGATCGTTTCGACCAGGTGATCCGTTCGCTGGGTTACAGCCGTATGCAGTTCCGCCAGATGCTGGCTCAGGAAATGCTGATCGGCCAACTGCGGGCCGGTGTCGCTGGCAGCGGTTTCGTCACCGACGCTGAAGTGCTGGCATTCGCCCGTCTGGAGAAACAGACTCGCGATTTCGCCACCCTGAACGTCAAGACCGATCCGGCTGCGATCAAGCTGACCGACGATGAGGTCAAGGCTTACTACGACGAACACGCCAAGGAATTCATGACCCCGGATCAGGTGGTCATCGATTACCTTGAGTTGAAGAAGTCTTCCTTCTTCGATCAGGTCGCCGTCAAGGACGAAGACCTGCAAGCGGCGTATCAAAAAGACATCGCCAACCTGTCGGAACAACGTCGTGCGGCGCACATTCTGATCGAAGTGAACGACAAGACCACCGAAGCGCAGGCCAAGGCGAAGATCGAAGACATCCAGGCGCGTCTGGCCAAGGGCGAGAAGTTCGAAGCGCTGGCCAAAGAGTTCTCGCAGGATCCGGGTTCGGCCAACAATGGCGGTGACCTGGGTTATGCCGGTCCCGGCGTTTACGATCCGGCTTTCGAGAAGGCCCTGTACGCCTTGTCCAAGGATCAGGTTTCCGGGCCGGTTCGCACCGACTTCGGTTTCCACCTGATCAAGTTGCTGGGCGTGGAAGCACCTCAAGTGCCGACCTTTGCAAGCCTGAAGGACAAGCTGACCCGCCAGTTGAAAGAGGCGCAAGTCGAGCAGCGTTTTGTCGAGGCGACCAAGCAACTGGAAGACACCGCGTTCGAGGCATCTGACCTGGCTCAGCCGGCGGCGGATCTGAAGCTGACTGTGCACACCTCCAAGCCGTTTGGCCGTGAGGGTGGTGAAGGTATTACGGCCAACCGTGCCGTGGTCACCGCCGCGTTCAGCACTGAAGTGATCGATGAAGGCGCCAACAGCACTGCCATCGAGCTGGATCCTGAAACCGTGGTCGTGCTGCGCGCCAAGGAGCACCTCAAGCCTGCGCAGCTGCCTTTGGAAAGCGTGAGCGCGGCCATTCGCACACAACTGACCAAAGAGCACGCCAGTGCAGCTGCCAAAACCAAGGCCGAGAAGCTGATTGCTGATCTGCGCGATGGCAAGGCGGTTGATGGGCAGAGCTGGAAAACCACCGAAGCGGCCACCCGTGCTCAGGAAGGTATTGATCCTGCTGTGCTGCAAGCGTTGTTCCGCATGCCGAAGCCGGTTGCCAAGGACAAGCCTACGTACAGCAGCGTGACCCTGCCGGACGGTAGCCTGATGATCGTTCGGCTGAACGGCGTCAACGAAGCGGCTGCACCGACTGATGAAGAGAAGGCTCAATACCGTCGCTTCCTCGCGTCTCGTGAAGGTCAGCAGGACTTCGCGGCGTATCGCAAGCAGTTGGAAGCCCAGGCAGAGATCAAGCGTTATTGATGTCTGACTGAGCGGCAAGACAAGAGCCCCGGCCTGACAGCCGGGGTTTTTTGTGGGTGCGCTTTTGTTGGCAGTTCAGGCGACATAGCCGTTTCAGAGGCTCATTTATTGACCTTCTCCATGCAGTTTTCCTCACCGCCACCGCGAGATCGCGGATGTTTATCGATGATTTATCGCTGCGACTTTTTCCCGCAGATGAAGGTCGATAGCGTTGTAACTGTTTTAAGACACTAATCCATACGCCGTCGGGCTGCGATCTGTTGCACAATACGCCCCGGACTGTTTTCCCTCAGGATGTTCAATGTTGATTTCCACTCCCCTGCGTGTTGTCGGATTGGCGCTGTTGTTGACCGCTGTTGCTGGCTGTTCGAAGGACAAGCCGATTTATGAGCATGAGAGCTTCGACGATTCCGGCACGTTTTCGCGTAACTATCCGGTAAGCGACATCGGCAGTTGCGAAGCGGCTCGCCGTGCGTTGCTCAGTCAGGGCTACATCATTACCAGCAGTGACCCGAAACTGGTCAGCGGCCACAAGAGCTTCCAGCAGACCGGTGAAACTCACCTGGAGATCAGTTTCAACGTGGTCTGCGCCGAAGATGGCAGTGGCAAGCATCATGCGACGGTGTTCGCCAACGCCCTGCAAGATCGCTACGCACTGAAGAAGACCAACAACTCCGCCAGTCTGGGTGTTGGTGTGCTGGGCTCGGTGTCCATGCCGATCGGCTCTTCGGACGATTCGATGGTCAAGGTTGCCAGCGAGACGGTGACCGCTCAAAAGTTCTACGAGCGTTTCTTTACCCTGGTAGAACAGTTCCTGCCGGCAGAAACGAAAAAAGCCGCGCATATCGAAGAAAAGCCAAAGACGGATCTGGGCATGCCTGAGCCTAAAGCAGCTCCTGCCGCAGAACCTGCTCCTGTGCCTGCCGCTGAGCCCGTTCCAGCACCAACACCCGCCCCAGCGGCTGCCGCGTCGGCGCCACTTGAAACCACTCCGCTGAGTTCAGAGCCGGTTGTACCACCCGCCGAGTCAACTCCGATTGCCCCCGCGCCGAGCGCTGAACCGGTGGCGCCAGCCACGCAGACCATCACGCCACCTGCCAACCCGACGGACATCCCGCCGCCGTCCGAGCCAATTCCGGCGATGCCAGCCTCCGGCCAATAATTCGCCTACCGAATCTCTGTGGGAGCGGGGTCGCTCGCGAATGCGGTGTGTCAGTCGACATTTGCATCGACTGACACAACCTCTTCGTGAGCAGGCCCGCTTTTGATTTTTGGGCTGTCAAAAAAACTGCGATAAATTCCTGACCACCTGCTACGTTTTATTCATGAAGGCGCTGTTTCATTTTTCCTTCACACGGGCGCGCTATGCTCGGGACACCATCGAATAGAGCAGTAGGGGGATGACACAATGGATGACTATCAAGAAGAACTGCTCGAGTTCCAGGCCTATGAACTGGATCAGCCCGAGCCGGCCGAAGACGCCACCGAGCTGTAAGGTTTCAAGCTGTTTTGCGATGACTGCGGCGAAATTCGCCCGGGGTTTGTCCGCTCAAGCGTTTGAACGCTCGCTGAAATGCTTCGGCTGAGGCAAAGCCCAGCAGGTAGGCGATTTCGCCGAACGCCAGTTCGGTGTCGCGGATGTAGGTCATCGCCAGATCACGGCGAGTGTCATTGAGGATCGCGCGAAACTGCGTGCCTTCTTCGGCCAGTTTGCGCCGCAATGTCCAGGTAGGCAGCTTCAGGCGTGCCGCCACTTCTTCCAGGTCCGGTTCCCGGCCTCCACTGAGCAAAGGCCCGAGCAATTGCGTGATGCGTTCGCGCAGGCTGCGAGTGCGGGTCAGTTGTTCCAGTTCTCGTTCACACAGTTGCAGCAGGTGCCGCCAGGTGCTCGGGCAGTGCTGAGGGTTGCGCAGGGCGAGGCTGCTCAGGTTCAGGCGCAATTGATTGCGCTCGGCGCCGAACTGGATTGGGCAATCGCCCAGCACGCGGTAGGCGTCGTGGTAATCCGGCGTGTCGAATTCGATTTCGATGCGCTCGGTCTTGAGCACTTCGCCGCCGACACTGGATAGCTGATGCAACCAGCCGGCGATGATTGAATCCACCACAAAGCGGTTATAGGCGTTGTACGGACTGATCGAATAGAAACGCAGCCACGCGCCGTTGGCGTCTTCGTGGAAACTCGACTGGCCGCGGTAATTGGAGCCGTACAACGGTTCAAAACGGATCAGACATCGAGCTGCTTCGCGCACCGTGGGGGCCTGCGACGCGGTGACACCGGCCAGTCCTGCCTGGCTCAGGCGACTGAGCTGGCCCATGCGCAAGCCCAGCGCCGGATCTTGCGTCAATTGAATCGCGCTGTAACCCAAACGCATATAACGCGGGATCGAAAGCCGTGCGCCGGCCTCGGCCAATCGCGCTGCATCCAGACCGTACTGCTCCAATATCGGCAGTGGGTCGGCGCCATGACTGCGCACGGCGTCGGCGAGGCTATGGACAAAGCCTACCGACAGATCCCCGAGGCGCATCGGCAGCGGCTTCATGGCTTACAACCAGATATTGAGCAGACATGCACCGCGGGCATCGCCTGCGGCAAACTGCTGACCGTTGCTGCTGAGGAAGCTCTGACCCGAACTCGCTTTGTCCCAGAATTGCCCGCGCAGGAATACGCTCATCCCGGCAATCGCCCGGCTGCCGGGCGGCTGCGTGGTCAGGGTCAGGCGATGCCAGGCTTGGCCTTCGCTGACGTCACCGGGTTTGAGGCTGACTGAACTCGGTGTACTCGAACCCTTATAGCCGCGCCACGGCTGATCCCAGGCACCCTGTCCGAGCACCTGCGCCGGCACCGCCACCAGTTGCGCGCTTTGTTCATCGAGTTGGCGGTAGTTGTCCGGATACCAACTGTCGCGGCCGATCAGCACGCCGAGACGTCCGGCCGGGGTGTCGACGACGTTGATCGTCCGTTCACTGGCCTGGATGACGTCATGCTGGTCAAAGACCGGATGCATCTGGCGTTGCGGCTGGCCGAGGGGCACACCGTCGCGGCCAAAGACCACGCTGCTGTTGTAGAGCGCGCCGCTGCCGGGTTTGAGTTGGCCGTCGCGGATGGTTGGCTCAGGCAGCACGATGGAACCAGCCACCAGGGTCACATGAAACTCTTTGGCCAGCCCCCCGAACAGCGTCTGGTAATCCTTGGCCATGGCGCGTGATTTCATGCGCAGGTGAGCGTCGTCGAGACGGTCGCTACCCTTGGCGCTGAGCCAGGCCCGGGCGAACAGCAGCGGATTGCTCGCTGCCAGCCAGTTCATCGCTTCTGCAAGAGTCGGTGCCTGATACAACTCGTCTTTCTCGCCGCTGATCATCAGCCAGGTGCCGACATGTTCGGGCAGCACCACCACGGTCTTGTCATTCAACAAGCCCTGATCCTGCGCTTGCTGCAAATAAGCCGCGAGCTTGCGGTGCAGACGCTCGGGGTTCTGATAGTCGGTAGGAAACAGCTCTGGCTGGATACCCAGCAAATTGCCACGGTCGGCAGGCGTGCCCTGATCGACCGCCAGTTTGATGCGCAAGTCCGACAGGTAATGCCCCGCAGGCCGGTCTGCCGCCCACATGGCATAGGTGGTGAGAACGGCCACGATGGCCATGGAAAAAAACAGGTACAAAAGTTTGCGCATGAAAACCAACAGCAGCCGGGTACAGGGTGTGGCGACTAGGGTAGGGCCCATGGGCGTACTTGCCAAGGGGCGCTGTGCATTTGGATCAATAAGTTGTCAGTTACGGTCATTGAGTGACAGCGATGCGACTCTTAGTCTGTCGAGTATGACTGACGGGGGACAAAGAACTCCCGCAACTTTTCCGTGATTGCTCGTTGTGGAGTTACCGATGACCGCCGCTCATTACCCGCACCTGTTGGCCCCGCTGGACCTGGGATTCACCACGCTGCGCAATCGCACCCTGATGGGTTCGATGCACACGGGCCTTGAAGAGAAACCGGGTGGTTTCGAGCGCATGGCAGCGTATTTCGCGGAACGTGCTCGTGGTGGCGTCGGCCTGATGGTCACCGGCGGTATCGGCCCGAACGACGAGGGCGGCGTTTACTCCGGCGCAGCCAAGCTGACCACCGAAGAAGAAGCGCTCAAGCACCGCATCGTGACCCGCGCAGTGCACGAGGCGGGCGGCAAGATCTGCATGCAGATCCTTCACGCCGGTCGTTATGCCTACAGCCCGAAACAGGTGGCGCCGAGTGCGATTCAGGCTCCGATCAACCCGTTCAAGCCCAAAGAACTGGACGAGGAAGGCATCGAGAAGCAGATCAGCGATTTCGTCACCTGTTCGGTACTGGCGCAGTCGGCCGAGTATGACGGCATTGAGATCATGGGATCGGAAGGTTATTTCATTAACCAGTTCCTCGCCGCACACACCAACCACCGCACCGACCGCTGGGGTGGCAGCTACGAAAACCGTATGCGCCTGCCGGTGGAAATCGTTCGCCGCGTGCGTGAAGCGGTCGGCCCGAACTTCATCATCATCTTCCGTCTGTCGATGCTCGACCTGGTCGAGGGCGGCAGTACCTGGGATGAAATCGTGACCCTGGCCAAAGCCATCGAGCAGGCGGGTGCGACCATCATCAACACCGGCATCGGTTGGCACGAAGCGCGGATCCCGACCATCGCCACCAAAGTGCCGCGTGCCGCATTCAGCAAGGTCACGGCCAAGCTGCGTGGGGCGGTAAGCATTCCGCTGATCACCACCAACCGCATCAACACCCCGGAAATCGCCGAGCAGATTCTTGCTGAAGGCGATGCCGACATGGTCTCGATGGCGCGTCCATTCCTCGCCGATCCGGACTTCGTCAACAAAGCGGCCGAAGGTCGCGCCGATGAGATCAACACCTGCATCGGTTGCAACCAGGCCTGTCTGGATCATACGTTTGGCGGCAAGCTCACCAGTTGTCTGGTCAACCCGCGTGCCTGCCACGAAACCGAACTTAATTACCTGCCGGTGCAGCAGATCAAGAAAATCGCCGTGGTCGGCGCCGGGCCTGCCGGGTTGTCCGCCGCCACCGTGGCGGCTGAGCGCGGCCATCAGGTGACCCTGTTCGATTCGGCCAGCGAGATCGGTGGCCAGTTCAACATCGCCAAACGCGTGCCGGGCAAGGAAGAGTTTTTCGAGACCTTGCGTTACTTCAAACGCAAGTTGCAGACCACCCATGTCGAGGTGTGTCTGAACACCCGCGTCGATGTGGCAAAACTGGTGGACGGCGGTTACGACGAAATCATCCTCGCCACCGGTATTGCGCCGCGCGTGCCGGCGATTCCGGGGGTGGATAACGCCAAGGTGCTGAGTTATCTGGATGTGATCCTTGAGCGCAAACCGGTCGGCAAGCGTGTGGCGGTGATCGGCGCGGGCGGGATCGGTTTCGACGTCTCGGAATTCCTTGTGCATGAAGGCGTGGCCACCAGCCTCGATCGAGCCGCGTTCTGGAAAGAATGGGGCATCGACACGCACCTTGAAGCCCGAGGTGGCGTGGCCGGCATCAAGGCGGCTCCGCACGCGCCGGCCCGCGAAGTGTTCCTGCTGCAACGCAAGAAAACCAAGGTGGGCGATGGTCTGGGCAAGACCACTGGCTGGATTCACCGCACCGGTTTGAAGAACAAGCAGGTGCAGATGCTCAACAGCGTCGACTACCTGAGCATCGATGACGAAGGTCTGCACATCCGCATCGGCGAAACCGGCGAGCCGCAAGTGCTGGCAGTGGACAACATTGTCATCTGCGCGGGACAGGACCCGCTGCGTGAGTTGCACGATGGCTTGGTGGCAGCAGGCCAGAATGTGCACCTGATCGGCGGCGCCGATGTGGCGGCGGAGCTGGATGCCAAACGCGCGATCAATCAGGGTTCGCGCCTCGCCGCCGAACTCTAAGCAGGGCAAATTCCCCGCCCCCACTGGGGAAGTGTCTCTGGCTGCTAAGATGGCGGTTCTTGTTCTGGAACCGCCATTAATGCTTTTGCCTTCCAACGAATGGCTTGCTCAAGCCCCCCTCGAACGCCTCCAACTGGACTGGCTCAGTGCCGCGAATGTGGAAGTGGCGATCCTGCGTCTCGATCAGATCGATCCGCTGATCAGCGGCAACAAGTGGTTCAAACTCGTCGAACACCTGAACGCTGCTGACCGTGCTGGTGCGCAAGGCATCATCAGCCTCGGTGGGGCACATTCCAATCATCTGCACGCGTTGGCGGCGGCGGGCAAGCGTCTGGGCTTCAAAACGGTCGGGCTGTTGCGTGGCCATGCCCAGGAAACGCCCACTTTGAAGGATCTGCAAGCGTTCGGCATGCACTTGCACTGGCTGGGTTACGGCGGTTATCGGGCGCGGCACGAACCGGGATTCTGGCTGCCGTGGCAGGCGCAATATCCCACGCTGCATGCGGTGCCGGAGGGTGGCGGTGGATTAAGCGGCGCCCTCGGTTGCGTCGCGCTCAAAGCGCAGGCCAATGCACAACTGAGCCATTTGGGCTGGAGTGATTTCCACGGCTGGTGGTTGGCTTGCGGCACAGGAACGACGTTGGCGGGACTGGTGCTGGCAGAGGCGGGCGAACGTCCGGTATACGGCGCATTGGCCGTGCCCGGCGACCACGGCGTGGCACCACACGTCGAAGCGATCATTCGCGAGGCCGGGTTGTGCATGGCGCACTATGAACTGCTGGACGCCAGCCGTGGCGGTTTTGCCAAGGTTGACCCGCCCTTGCTGGGGTTCATCGAACAGACCGAACAGGTCAGCGGTGTGCCGTTGGAACCCGTGTACACCGGCAAGGCGTTGCTGGCGCTCAGGCAGCAGGTCGAAGCGGGCAGGTTCGCCAGCGGCACGCGACTGATTTTCGTGCATACCGGAGGTTTGCAGGGGCAGCGCGGATTTGCGGCCGCGCCGTGAGGTTCAATCGCGTTTGGGCATCATCCGCACCAGTGTGTTATCGCGCACTACGTAGTGGTGATAGATCCCCGCCAGCGCATGCAGCCCGATCAACCAGTAGCCAATCGTGGCGATGAGTACGTGCCAATATTCCACCTGTTTGGCGAGTGCCTTGTCCTCATTCACCAGCATCGGCAGATCAAAACCATAGAACATCACTTGATGCCCCTCGGCGCTGGTGATCAACCAACCGAGAATCGGCATGCTGATCATGAACAGGTACAACGCCCAGTGCATCAGCCGCGCCAGCACGGTTTGCCATGCCGGCGAGGCCGGGAAGATTTTCGGTGCCGGGCCGACGCTGCGGGCGAGCAGGCGAAACCACACCAGCACGAACACCGTCAGGCCGAGCATGTAGTGGGCCTCTTTGATCAGCGTGCGACCGCCGCTGCCTTTGGGAAAGATGCCGCGAAATTCCATGCTGGCGTATACCAGTACCAACAACACCAGCATCAGCCAGTGCAGCAAGACTGAGACGGTGCTGTAACGAGATTCGGAACTGGTCCACGGCATACGGTGTTTCCTCACAGATCAGGGGGCAAACGCACCGTTCTTGTATGACGGCATGTCTTAACTGTAATCCGCTTTGGCGGATTTGCCTGTTGCTGATCGGCGTTTCAATGCGCTGGGTCAGGAAGTGTCCAAAAAAACACGCCAGTGTCGCGACAGACACTGGCGTTTTCGTTTACAGCAGGCGATGGATCAGCTCGACTGCGGCATTTCACCCTGGGCCAGACGCTTGTTGATGTCGGCAATCACCTCGGGCAGGTCTGTAATGGTGTCGATCATGTAGTGCGGGCGCGAACCTTCGAACAGTGCGTGGATGCGCTTTCGCTCGCTGGCCAGTTCATCGCTGCCCAGTGCGCGGAACCCCTCGTAGTCCAGGCCCAGTGCATTACCGGAGCAGATCAGCGCCACCGTCCACATCCCGGCACGCCGACCTTCGAGAATGCCCGGCACAGTGTCATCGATCTTCACACAAGCGCCGACGTCGTCGATGCCCAGCGCGATCACGTTGGCCAGTGCCTGGGCCGGCCATGGGCGGCCATTCGGCACTTCGTCGGTGGCGACGACGTGGTCGGCGACGTAGCCGTTGGTGGCGGCCAGTTCGACGACTTTGTCCATCACCTGCTTCGGGTAACCGGAGCAGGAGCCGATCTTGATCCCTTGTTCGCGCAGATTGGCAATGGTATCCAGAGCGCCCGGGATCAGTGCCGAGTGTTCGGCGATCTTCTCGATCTGCAGCGGCATGAAACGGTTATAGATTGCGGTGACATCGTCGTCGGTCGGCGTGCGACCGAATACTTGGCGATAGCGCTCGGCGACCTGCGGCTGATCGCACAGAGTGCGGATGTGATCCCACTTGCCCATGCCCATCGGGCCACGGGCTTCTTCGATGGAGACCTGAACGTCGAACTCGGCGAAGGCTTCGACGAAGATCTGGGTCGGCGCGAAAGAACCGAAGTCGACCACGGTGCCGGCCCAGTCGAGGATGGCGGCTTGCAGCTTGTCTGGATTTACATAGTTCATGGCAGTCAATTCCTGAGTTGGCAATGCGGTTCTTTGTGGGAGGGGAGCAAGACCCCTCCCACAGGGATTTGGGGGGGAATCAGATGTCGAGGACTTCCATCTCGCGCAACACTTCACCGACTGCTGCGACGGCCTGGCGCATGTCGTCAGGGCTGACGTGGCCGATGCAGCCGACGCGGAAGGTTTCAACCTGGGTCAGTTTGCCGGGGTAGAGGATGTAGCCCTTGGCCTTGACGCGCTCGTAGAAGTCCTTGAACTGATAACGCGGATTGGTCGGCGCATGGAACGTGGCGATGATCGGTGCCTGAATCGCTGCCGGCAGAAAACTGCGTAAACCCAGCATGCCCATCTCTTCCATCAGTACCTGGCAGTTGGCCGCGTAGCGCGCATGCCGTGCCGGCAAGCCACCTTCTTCGTTGTATTGCAGCAGGGCTTCGTGCAGCGCCGCGACCACATGGGTGGGCGGGGTGAAGCGCCACTGGCCGGTCTTCTGCATATAGGTGTGCTGGTCGTACAGGTCCATCGCCAGCGAATGCGACTGACCGGCGCAAGCGGCCAGCGACTCTTTGCGAGCGAAGACAAAACCCATCCCCGGTACGCCTTCCAGGCATTTGCCGGACGCGGCGATCAGCGCGTCGAACGGCACTTGTTGTGCATCCACCGCCAGCGCGCCGAAAGAGCTCATGGCGTCGATGATCAGGCGTTTTCCGTGTTGGGCGATAACCTCGGCAATCTCTGGCAGCGGATTGAGCATCCCGGTGCTGGTCTCGCAGTGGATCAGCGCGACGTGGGTGATGGCGCTGTCGGCACGCAGCAGGCGGTCAACGTCGGCGGCCGTGGTCGGTTTGTCTTCAGCGGTTTCGAAGGTACTGAACGAGCGGCCGAGCACCTCGCAGATTTTCGCCAGACGCTGGCCATAGGCACCGTTGATCAGCACCAGCACTTTGCCGTCACGCGGTACCAGCGTACCGATGGCCGCTTCGACGGCAAATGTCCCGCTGCCTTGCAACGGCACGCAGTGATGGGTGGCTGCGCCGTTGAGGATCGCCAGCAGTTGTTCGCAAAGGCTGGCGGTCAGTTGATTGAAACGGTCATCCCATGACCCCCAGTCGATCATCATCGCCTGGCGGGTGCGGGCCGAAGTGGTCAACGGGCCGGGAGTCAGCAGGATGGGTTCGGCGATACTCATTCGTATGTCCTTGGATAGCGCTGTGGGGTGAAGCTACGGGGCATACGTTGCAATTCGCCGTTGCATCAATCAAATTGTTTGTTGTTATGCCAGCTATCAGTGAGGGTTATTCATGAACCTGTTTCAGCTACGCGCCTTCGACGCCGTAGCCCGGGAGGGCAGCTTCACCCGCGCCGCCTTGCGTTTGTTCATCAGCCAGCCAGCGGTCACCGGGCACATCAAGGCGTTGGAGGAGCACTACCAGATCACCCTCTTGCGGCGTACCGCGCGGCGCGTGGAATTGACTGAGGAGGGCACCAAACTGGCGGCGATCACCCGGGCGATGTTTGGTCTCGCCGAAGAAGCGCAGGCGATGCTGGAGGCCAATCGGCAACTGCTGACCGGGCGCCTGGAGGTGGCGGCAGATGGGCCGCACATGGTCATGCCGATGTTGGCGAGTCTGCGGGCGCGGTATCCGGGGATTACGGTGAATTTACGCTTGGGCAATGCGCATGAAACGCTGGCAGCGCTGTTATCGGAACACGCAGATGTCGCCGTGTTGACCGAAGTCGAACCGCGCAAAGGCTTGCATCTGCAAGCGTTGAGCGAGTCGCGGATCTGCGCTTTGGTGCCAGTGGGCCATCCTTGGGCGACGCGGGCCGGGGAGGTGAAGCTCAAAGAACTGGATCAGGTAATCATGGTCTTGCGGGAGCCGAGTTCGATTACCCGGCGCACGTTTGATCAGGCTTGCGCGCAGGCGTCGATTCAGCCACGGGTCTTGCTGGAACTGGACAGCCGCGAAGCGGTGACCGAAGCGGTTGCCGCAGAACTGGGGGTTGGCGTGGTGTCTTCGGTGGAGGTCAGCCACGACCCTCGGGTGGTGGCGATTCCGATTGCCGGCGAAGGGCTGGGAAACCGGCACATGATCGGCTGCATGGAGCGGCGACGGGAGTTGCGTTTGATTCAGGCGTTTTTTGCATTGGCGCCGGCCTGACAGTTTCGCTTCAGGCCCCCAGCAGGAACTGTCGCAGGCTGCGAAAACGCCAGCAGGGAGGACTGTCATGGCGCGGTGCTGTTGAGCAGCCAATCCAGTAGAAGGCTACTGTCAGGCATCGGCACTGTCTCGCGTGGCGGTGGACTGCGTCTGCTGTCGAGGCACAGGATCGGTCGGTCCGGATCGCTGTCGAGGAAGCTCACCCAGACTTCACTGCCTGCAGACGGGAGTTCATTCGCTGCCAGTCGTCTGTTGGCCCGGGTCATGGCGATGGGCAGCCACAGCGCGTCGGTTTCAGTGGTGTTCGGGGGTTGCGCAGGCCAGAGAATAACGGCGACGCGCCCCTGCTCATCAAGTTGCGCGGGTTGCCCCGACGCGCCAAGTATCTGCGCCAGATGAAAGCCTGCGACGCTGGGACGCGGTTCTTTGAGGGGCGGGCGATAGTCGGTTGACCAGGGCTGGGCGGTGAAGTCGTTGTAATAACGGTGCTGGGTCGGGGTGGGGTCAAGAATCGATGGATGTTGCCCGTGATGGCGTATGGCAGTGATCCGCCATTGGTCGTTGAAGGTGCTGATCGGGTGCTCGGTCACTTGCAACAAGTGCCCACTGAGCAAACCGACGCAGTCGCTGCGGCCATTGATCGAGCGATGCTGGCAACGTTGTCGCTCCAGATGGCGGCGACTGCGTTGTTCGGCATGACGTTGTTCAAGCGACAACGTGGGCTGCGGTGCGATAGGCGAAGTCTGATTGGCTGCAGCCTCGCTGACAGCCTGTTGCCCACGATTGCGCAAGGCGTGGAGCGTCGCAATGGGCGCGGCGTGATGATGCTGGTACAGCGCACTGACGCAGGGCGAGGCTGTTTGTTCGTCGACATTGAACGGCACCAGAACGGGGGCTTGCGGTAGGCTCAGGCTGTCATCGGCGAACACGACAACGTGACCGTCCACCCGGTGTTCGAAGTGATAGTGAATGCCTTCCTCTTCGCAAAGCCTGTGCAGCAGCGCCAGATCGCTTTCCTCGAACTGGATGCAGAACGGCCGCGTCGGGTACTGGCCCACGGTCATTTCAATTCGGTAACTATTGCTCGGCAGGGCATTTTCAACGAGTAATTGCTGAAGAATCTGCGGCACGCTCAGTTGTATAAACACACGCCGTTTAATCGTTCGCGACAGTCTTTGCAGGTGTGGCACCAAGACAAGTCGATAGCCAATCCGATGCGTGCCACGGTGTTCGCAAGTGGCACTGTGGATCATGCCGTGGATCCCGTGATGGTCGTTCAGGCGCAGAAATGCCGGTTGCTGCAGCAGCGTACCCGGGGGCACGGCGGGTGCCAGACCGATCAGGTCAATGTCGAAACGGTAGGGCTGGTTGAGCGCTTCCTCGCCTTGAAAGCGCAACACTGGCAGGCATAAGCCGCTGTCGGTCAGGGTGAGGGTGAACGGACTTTCCTTGTCATTGAGCATTCGAACAGGCTCTGTCAGGCAATACGGGCCTCAGAGGGTACGAAACCACAGCGTTGAATGGTTATGTCAAAGGGGTTTTTCAGAATCGCCCTACAAGGTCTGGTGAATAAGTCGATTCCACATTGGATTTTTTTGGTCGATTGCCGAGTTTAGGCCGTATAAACTTGGCGCCACGCGTCGGCCAATAGATGTCTCGGCGCCACAGATCAAGAGAGTGAGTAATGGGCGCACAGTGGAAGGTTAAACACAAAGAAGCGGCAGCCAACGCCAAGGGCAAAATCTTCGGCAAACTGGTGAAAGAAATCACCATCGCTGCCCGCAACGGTGCCGATACCGCCACCAACGCACACCTGCGTCTGGTGGTCGAACAGGCCAAGAAAGCCTCGATGCCGAAAGAAACCCTGGATCGCGCAATCAAGAAAGGCGCGGGCCTGCTAGGCGAAACCGTGCAATACCATCGCGTGACCTACGAAGGCTTCGCGCCGCACCAGGTACCGCTGATCGTCGAGTGCGTGACCGACAACATCAACCGCACCGTCGCGGAAATCCGTGTGGCGTTCCGCAAGGGTCAACTGGGTGCTTCCGGCTCCGTTGCCTGGGATTTCAACCATGTGGGCATGATCGAAGCCTCGCCGGACACCCCGGACGCCGATCCGGAAATGGCCGCCATCGAAGCCGGTGCCCAGGATTTTGAACCGGGTGAAGACGGCGCAACCCTGTTCCTGACCGATCCGACCGACCTCGACTCCGTGCAGAAAGCCCTGCCGGAGCAAGGCTTTACCGTGCTGTCGGCCAAGCTTGGCTACCAGCCGAAGAACCCCGTCAGCGGTTTGAGCGATGAGCAAATGGCTGAGGTTGAAGCGTTCCTGGAAGGCCTCGACAACCATGACGACGTACAGGACATGTTTGTCGGTCTGGCGGGCTGATTGGTTTTACCGGTAACGCCGTCAATGGCGGGCAAGCCCGCGATTGACCGCGTTGCGGTCACTGCTTGTCCAGTACCGCACTCACTTCACTGAACCCCGGCCGCCCCAGCACATCGGCCTGACAGCAGCGCCGCTGCAAATCCTCCAGCACCCCACGCCGCTCATCACTCAACCCCGAGTCGATCCGCGCCAGCAACTCCCCGAGCAAAACCCCGAACGCTCGCACTTCGATGCGTTGCAGTGATCGTGTCTCCAGATTGTCCGTGGTGGCATGGAAGGACGCCGCGCCGAAATCTCCCAGCAGACAATCGCCCTCGTCGTTCAACAGAATGTTGTGCCCGTAGAGGTCGCCGTGGGTGATGCCCTGTTGATGCAGATGTTCGGCCGCCGACGCGATGCCCTTGGCAATTCTTAGCGCAACGTCGGCCGTGAAGCGGCAATCTTCGGCGTAAACGTCCCGTGAGCAGGACGCCAGGCTCGGCAATGCCGCCAGATTGCGAAAGCTCGGATCAATCAATTGCATCACCAGCCCTTGCTGGCCTTCGGGATGGCCATCGATACGACCTTCAACCCGGATCAGATTCGGGTGCAGCCCGGCCGTGATGCAGGCGTTCATTTCATGCAGCGGCGAGCCATCGCTGGTCATTTCACCTTTGTACAACTTCACGGCGACCGGCTTCAGTGAGCCCTCGGCTTGCTGCCAAGTCGCCCGGCAAATCACCCCCGAAGCGCCTTCGCCCAGTTGCTGCTCCAGGCGCAGCGTTGACCAGTCAATCCGTGGTGTGGCTTGGAGGGCGGCGGCGTCGGCTTCGGTTTCCAGTGGATTACCGGCATAGGCCAGCCACGTCAGGCTCGGCAACGCCAGCAGAAAGGGTGGCAATTGGCTCAGGCGGTTGGCGGCGATGCGGATCAGCTCCAGCCGATGGCAGTTACCCAGAGAAGCGGGTAGCGATTGCAGGCGATTGCCCGCCAGCATGAGTTTTTGCAGGTCAGGACGTTCGCCCAGTTCGCTCGGCAGGGTTTCGATGCAGTTGTCGGTCAGGATCAGCCAGCGCAGCCGCGTTGGCAGGGCGGCACCCGGCACATCGACGATGCGGTTGGCTTTAAAACCGATCATCGTCAACGCGGCGCATTGGCCGAGGCAGGCGGGCAACTCGGTGAACTGATTGTCGGAGCAGAACAGTACGCGCATTCGAGTCAGCCGATGCAAATCATCCGGCAGACTGCTCAAGGCGTTGCCGCTGAGGTTGAGCACCTCGAGGGTATCGGCCAGATCAAAGATCTGCCGCGGGAACTCGGTCAGCCCGCAGGACAGATCCAGCCGCGTGATGCCCGACAATTCGCCGGCGCGCAATTGAGCAAGGGTATGCATAAAGGTCTTCGCCATAGAGGAGTCGCAAGGAATGGGCGACATGATAACGGCAGATTCAACACTGTCGAATTCTTCCTCTGCACTGCGATCCTCTGTGGGGCGCGATCTTTGTCTGTCAGGTAAGGAGGCGCACTTCCTGTAACTGCCCCAACCGGCTCCGCGTGCGGGCCAGGTCAATGGCATTGCCGCCCAGACGCTCAAACAGCGGCAGTTGACCGAGCAGGGTCAAGCATTTGTCCTGATCGTAGAGCACGTCGATCAGATTGATGAAACGCTGTTGCGCGGCGATCGAGCATTCAGCCAGTGCCGGTAAATCATCAATGACCCAGTGGTCGAAACGCCGGCAAAGCTCCAGATAATCCATCACCGCCGTCGGCTGTTCGCACAGGTCCTTGAAGGTAAAACCGACCCGCCGACCTTCACACAGCCGTGCCTGAATTTGCCGCGTGCCGACCGCTAGGGCAAGCGCTGGAGCATCGTGTGGTGGCAGGTTCAGAACGTGGCGCTGAGCAGGCGTGGCCGGCCACACGTAGTGACCTTGCGTGAACAATTGATGCGCCTGGTTGCGCGCCTGGCTTCGGTAATCGTGCGGCCCGCCGACTTCCATGACCTGCATGCGTGAGTTGATCAGTTCGATGACGGGTTTGAAGCGAGCGTGATAGAGCGGGTTGGGCAGCAAGCCCTCAGGCGGATAGTTCGAGGTCACCAGGAGCACGATCGCGCGCTGGAACAACGCCTTGAACAACCGGTTGATCAGCATCGCGTCACCGATGTCATGCACATGAAACTCGTCGAAACACAGCACCCGGCAGTCTTGCAGCAGATCATCGAGCGTGAGGGCGAGGGCATCGTCCTGTTCACGATGACGGAACATGCCTTGATGCAATTGCGCAAAGAACTCATGGAAATGCAGGCGTCGTTTTTGCTTGATCG
This sequence comes from Pseudomonas sp. NPDC087614, assembly GCF_044743485.1. Taxonomy (NCBI): domain Bacteria; kingdom Pseudomonadati; phylum Pseudomonadota; class Gammaproteobacteria; order Pseudomonadales; family Pseudomonadaceae; genus Pseudomonas; species Pseudomonas sp. NPDC087614. Next base: position 17,780 of record NZ_JBIUWN010000038.1, read on the forward strand.
GCAGCGCCTGGAAAAAGCCATCCAGCAGCCAGCTCTTGCCGCGTCCAACGGCGCCGTACAGATACAGACTCGGTGGGGTAGGGGCTTTTGCGCCGAACAGCAGACTGGCCTGCTGCGCCAGACAATCGATGACGCGCTGCTGGCTGTGGCTGAGGGTGTAACCCTGGCTGTGGGCCTTGTGCCGGAAGTAGTCGCGGATCGACTGGGCGCTGGCGTCATGGCCAGCACTGGCAGGCAGGCGTTTGCCGAACCAGCGGCGTAACGCTGGCCAGCGCTGGATCAATCGCGTTCGTTTTGGCGGTCGGGCGGGCACTTTGTGGTGACTCCGTGTTCGTCAAACCGGCTCCCCGGAGCGCGGCGGCGTAGTGTAACCACACGCAGAGCACGCCTTCTACTGCAGCCGGTCGAGAGTAGGCGTTCATTGAACACAAATGTGCGTCAGGGCCCGCTGTATGGGTCGTGTCCGTACCCACAGGGTTATGTCGCGTTTCACAATGGCAGGGACTGCTTGAGCAGTGGGGCGACCGGCGTATCAACCGGGCTGACCATCGCATAGTTATACCCGTGCCCGGACCAGTATTCGGCCTGCAGATCCCCGTCGCTGCGGCTGCCACGCGGCAGAAAGGTATTTTTCGGTCCCGGCGGTCGCACATAAAAGCTGACTTTGTGCCCACCCCCATCCTCATACATCACCATCGCCGCCGGGCCTTCGTCGGTGCTGAGCAACCGTCCGCTGACCGGTTCGAACCCGGCAGCCTTGAGATCCGGCAAGCGACTCGCCTGCGTGAAATAACGGTCGAGCCAGCGCTGCATGTCGCCGTTACTGTCGACCTTGTAATCGGCCGGGAGCATTCCCTGCTGGGCAATCAAGCGATAGGCCTGCAAGGCGTCGGTCATCGGTAATACCGAGGTGCGCACGAGGGTCATTTCCCGCGCTTGCCAACCACTGAAACCACCCACACTGACGGCGATCAGCAACACGGCGGCGCTGGCCAGGTGTCGACGTGACTGACGTATGCGGCGCTGGCGAATCGTTGCCGGGTCAAGCGCCGGATTGGCCGGCCGCTGCAACGCGCCCCCCAGTGCTGCACGTAATTGCTGGGCGTCGCGTTGCCAGGCGCGAACCTGCGCGGCTTGGTCTGGGTGATTCGCCAGCCAGGTGTCCAGCACACGCCGGTCGGCGTCGCTGAGTTGGTGGTCGACGTAGGCGTGCAGGTCATGCTCGCTGGGAGGCAGGCTGATCATTTGAGTATCCGCAAAGAAGGGCTGCTGATTTCGCCGTCGCTGAGTTGGCGCAAGGCTTGGCGGGCGCGGGAAAGGCGCGACATCACGGTGCCGATCGGGGCGCCAAGGATCTCGGCGACCTCCTTGTAGGAAAGGCCTTCAACCGAGACCATCAGCAGTAGCGCGCGCTGTTCGGTGGGCAATCTATCAAAGGCTTGCAGTGTCGACCGGGCGATGACGGTGCGCTCCGCCGAAGGTTCGGCATCGTCGCGCCCGGTGAAAAATTCGAGCATCCGCGCATAGCGTCGGGAACGGCGATGAGCATCGAGAAATTGTCGGTAGAGGATCGCAAACAGCCAGGCGCGCAGATCACCGTCGACGCGTTTGCCGCCCCAACTCGACAAGGCCCGCTCCAGGCTTGCCTGCACCAGATCGTCGGCGCTGCTGCTATTGCGCGTCAACGACACAGCAAAACGCCGCAATCCGGGAATGATTTCTCTCAATTGCTCGTCGAATTCGCTCATGAAATTCTGCTGGTCACTACGCTGTGGACTAGGGAGACGTCCACCGTCGAAGGTTATTCCACGTTCGGAAAAATAAATACCGGACTGTGGAATAAATCCCGACGGGGTGCGTCTTGCTGACTCTTCCTACTTGTGGCCGATGGTCCCGGAGTTATTCATGGTTGATCGCACTTCACCCTCAGGCGGGCCGCAGCGCCCGCCACTGAGTGCCGCGAGCGTGGTACTGCGTCTGGGCGGCATTGCCGCGGTAGTCGCCGCAGTGGCCGGGGCGTTTGCCTATGTTCACGGCACCTTTGACCCACAACGTCTGACGCCCAAGGCGCTGGTCGATGTGCTGGAGAAAAACAACGGCGTGCATCCCGGATTCCGCCGCAATCATGCCAAAGGTGTGTGTGTGATCGGGCATTTCGAGAGCAGTGGCGAGGCACGGGTGTTCTCGGCTGCGCAAGTGTTCAACGAACCGCGCACCCCGGTGGTGGGGCGTTTTGCGTTGCCGGCGGGTAATCCCTATGCCCCGGACAGCAGCGTGCCGATTCGCAGTCTGGCGCTGCGCTTCACCCAGGCCAATGGTCAGCAGTGGCGCACCGGGATGAACAGCATGCCGGTGTTCCCGGTGGGCACGCCTGAGGCGTTCTATCAGTTGCTGCAGGCGCAGTCGCCGGATCCGGCCACAGGCAAACCTGACCCAGGCAAGGTGCCGGCGTTCTTCGCCGCGCACCCGGAAACTGTGCCGTTTCTGACCTGGGTGAAGACCGCCAAGCCATCGGCCAGTTACGCCACCGAAACCTATAACAGTGTCAATGCGTTCTATCTGGTGGACGCCAGCGGGAAGCGGCAAGCCGTGCGCTGGAGCATGACGCCATTGGCTAAAGACGCGGCGGGTGACAGCGCACCTGAGGGCGCTGACTTTCTGGAAAAGGATCTGGTGCAACGGCTTGCCGCTGCGCCGCTGCGTTTTCAGTTGAATATCACGTTGGCTAACGCCGGTGACCCGGTGAACGACGCCAGCAAGGCCTGGCCCGAAGGCCGCAAGGTTGTGAACGCCGGCACCCTGGTGCTGGAAAAGACTCAGCCGCAACTGAGCGGTGAGTGCCGCGACATCAATTACGACCCGTTGGTGTTGCCGGCCGGGATTCAAGGCTCCGACGACCCGTTGCTCGCGGCCCGTTCCGCCGGTTACGCCAATTCCTATCGGCGTCGCACCCGCGAAGTCAGCCAGTTGCCCGCCGCCAAACAGGAGGCTCGTCCATGAGCGCTCAACCGACTCATTTCGCGCTGTTGGCGCGACTGCTGCATTGGCTGATGGCGCTGATGATCATCGCGATGCTGTTTATTGGCGCCGGCATGGTCACCTCGGTCTCCGAACGGCATGAATGGCTGATCCACCTGCACAAGCCCTTGGGCATCGCGATTCTGTTGCTGGTGATCGTGCGTCTGCTGGTACGTTTCTCCACACGCCAGCCGCCGCTGCCGGTGGATCTGCCGGGCTGGCAGGTGATGGCTGCGAAGGCCTCGCATCTGTTGCTTTATGCGTTGATGCTGGTGCTGCCGCTGCTCGGTTGGGCGATGATCAGCGCCTCGGGCGAGCCGGTGATGCTCAGTGCATCGCTGCAGTTGCCGTCGATTGTCCCGGCCGATGCGCAGTTGTTTGCGTTGCTGCGCAGCGCTCATGGTTATCTGGCTTATCTGCTGTTTCTGACGGTGCTGGTGCACTTGGCGGCGGCGCTGTTCCATGGCTGGGTGCGCCGTGACGACGTGCTGGACAGCATGTTGCGCGGTCGCAATCGCGGTTAGCTGACCGCAATGGCGCATTGTGACGATGCGCCATTTTTCGGGACAGCCTCCGTTCCTTTGACCAGGCAAGGGGAGGGGATCAGCGCAGTGTGTCGACCATGTCGGCAATGGTCGTCAGCACGTCTTTGCCTAATTGACTGGAGCGTTTGCCCGACCAGCCGGTTTGCGCGTTCGGCGCGTCGTCGTGATCCTTGAACGGCATTTCCAGGGTCAGTGACAGGCAATCGTACTTCTGGCCAACGCTGTTGCACGCCAGGGTCATGTTGGCTTGGCCCGGTTCGTCACGGGTGTAGCCGTATTTGGTCTGGAAGTCTTTGGTGGTGTGTTTCAGATGGCTGCGAAAATGTTCTTCGAGTTTCTCCAGCCGCGGCGTATACCCCGGATTACCTTCGCAGCCGGCGGTGAAGACATGAGGGATTTCCTCATCGCCGTGTACGTCGAGAAACAGATCGACGCCGTATTTTTCCATCTGCTGCTGCACGAAAAGGACTTCAGGGCTGATTTCCTGGCTGGCGCTTTGCCAGGCACGGTTCAAGTCTTGCCCCATGGCGTTGGTGCGCAGATGGCCATGGAAGGCGCCGTCCGGGTTCATGTTGGGCACCAGGTACAGATCGGCACTGGCGAGCAGTTTATTCAGCACCGGATCGTCGTGTCTTTCCAGGCGTTCGATCACCCCTTCCATGAACCACTCGGCCATGTGCTCGCCCGGGTGTTGCTGGGCGATGATCCAGATTTTGCGCTGACCTTGCGCGCCGCTGCCTTTGCGCAGTAACTGAATATCGCGGCCCTCGACACTTTTACCTGTCGCCAGCAACTCGGCGCCGGCCTTGGTCAGCGCTTGTTCGATCAGCCAGTCGTGACGGCCGCGGCTATAGGGTTCGAAATAGGCGAACCAGGCGTGAGTCTGGGTGGCTTCCAGGCAGAAACGCAGGCAGTCGCCTTCGAAAATGGTGGGTACGCGGAACCAGTTGACGTGATCGTAGGAGGCTACGGCCTGATAACCATCCCAGGCTTTGTTGTACGAAGATTGACTGGCGTTGTTGAGGCGAAACCAGTGTTCCTGACCGACGTGAAGACCGCTGGCCTTGAAGTGGAACCACTGAAAGTGGGCGCTTCGGGTGTCCGGGCGGATGGCCAGAACCGGATTGAGCGGATTGCTGATGTCGATGACTTGAATATTGCCGCTATCGAAGTTGGCACTGATGTCGAACGAAGATTTGGCCACGGTCATAATCGATTCCTGAATATGATTTTTATGGTGGCTACTTTACACGCAAGACAGAGATGAAACCGAGGGGAAATGCGGGGTCGTGGCGGGGGCGTCCTCCATGACGCTCATGCAGCTTAGAGGCTATGCGATTGATTCTCAAGCGCTAATTGCTATTAGTTTTCCCCAATGTGGCTGGGCTTCGCTTGCCAAGCGATATTCTTTTGATACTATCGGCGTCATTGAATTTGCAGCACTTAAAGACTTCATTAGCCTGAAGCCATAAGCCCGAAAAACGGGTAAAAAAAGACCCGGCAAAAAGCCGGGTCAAAAACCGTGATTAGCCTGATGAGGAGATAGTCCAGAAGACCGACCTAAGGTCTCTGGTCCATCGACTGATCTCGCGACCAGTTGCTTGCAATAATAATCATTATCATTTGCAAGTCAAATGTTTTTATCTGTGCGATTGGAAAACTCTTTCCCGCACGATCGTCCCCCGTTCCTCAGACTTCATCGCCATCGAGCGAGTGGTCAACCATCGCCCGCGCCATATCCACCATATGAACCACTGAAAACGCCAGGTCGCGATTCGCGCCTTGCAGGTTTTCCGCAGCCTTGAAAGCAGTGGCGGCCGCGCAGCGCAACAGATCGGAGGCGTGCACCAAGGCTTCTTCGCCACTGAGATGCTGTTTGACATCGAAAAAACGCTCATCGACCTCGGGTTCTGACACAGCTGGTTTCAAGTAATAATCCAAGGCTCGCTGCGCCGCGGCGTTGCCTTGTGGTGAAGTAAACGTGGTGTCCATCTGCAGATCGGGCAAGTCTTTGCTGCTGATATTCATGATGAAAGGCCGCTCCTTGTTCGATTGAAAATCCGTGCCTTCAGAATAGTACGATACGTAGTTGTGACCACATTTTTAATACTACAATATGTGTTTTGTTGGCCGGAGGTGTCCGAGTAAGGTGCCGCACATGGATAAATGGATTGAGTTGGTCAAGGCCAAGATGAGTGAGCTCAAAATCACTCAAACAGAGCTCGGAGAGCGCGTCGGCATGTCCCAGGGGGGCATCGGTCATTGGCTGAACAAACGTCGCGAACCCGGTATCACGCAGATGAACCGCGTGCTGCAAGCGCTCGGCATGGATTTCCTTGAAGTGGTGCTGGTGATTCGTGAGCCGCAGGTGACGCCGGATGACGAGATGCCGCTGGCGCAGAAGTACAACCCGTACTTTCGTTACCCGGTCAGCGACTGGCAGACACCCTGCGAGGTGCGCGAGAACGGATCCGCCTATGCCCCGACGTCAGCCAGGCAGCGGTTCGCACTCACGGATTATCATGCCCGTGGTGCGGCGTTCTGGCTGACGGTGGCAGGGAATTCGATGACCGCTCCCAGCGGTCAGAGTATTGCCGAAGGCATGCTGATTCTGGTGGATCCAAAGGTCGAGGCCGTGCCCGGTAAGCTGGTGATTGCCCAGTGGGCGGGCAGCGATGAAGCGATTTTTCGCAAGCTCGACGAAGAGGGCGGCCAGCGTTATCTGGTGCCGCTCAATCCGACCTGGCCCAAGGCCCTGTTTACCGATGAATGTCGAATCATCGGCGTCGTGGTACAGGCTACGGCGCGTTTCTAGTCAGATCGATCCTCGCCAGGCGCAGGATCGATCCTTCACTCACGCTTCTTCCAGTTCAACCAAAGCGCTGCCTTCGCCGACCATTTCGCCTTCCTGGCAATACAGCGCTTTGATCACCCCGGCATGTGGTGCGCGGATGCTGTGTTCCATCTTCATGGCTTCCAGCACCACCAGTTGCGCACCGGCCTCGACCTTCTGTCCGGGCTCGACCAATACCCGTACGATGCTGCCGTTCATTGGCGCAGTCAGACCACCCTGATGAGTGTGGCTGGCTTCGGCCGCACTGATCGGATCGTACGCCTCGATACGCCGCAACTCGCCATCCCAGCGCAGATACAGCGAATCTCCCTGACGAATAGCGCGCAACGCGCGACGTACGTTCTCTTGCTCAACCACCAGCGTCTCGCCCGTTAGTGTGGCGTTGCCACCTGAACTCAGCGTCAGCGCTCGATCCTGGCCCTCACAGCTCAAGTGCAGGGTGAATTCCTTCGGCAGGCCGGTGCGCAATCCGCTGTTAAGCGACCACGGCGAAGAAGGATCGTCCGCCCGCATAACGCCCGGCAGACTCTGCGCGAACGCCTGCGCCGCTGCATCCCAGAAAGCATCGCTCAACTCGCCCGGCGGCGGCAGTAGCTGCTCCTGATAACGCGGAATAAACCCGGTATCCAGTTCTGCTGCCGCAAACGCCGGGTGAGCGATGATGCGTCGCAGGAAGTTGATGTTGGTTTTCAACCCGCCAATGGCGAATTCGTCGAGCATGCACAACAAACGCAGGCGCGCCTGTTCACGATCCTCGCCCCAGGCGATCAACTTGCCGAGCATCGGGTCATAGAACGGCGAAATTACATCACCTTCTTCAACGCCACTGTCGACTCTGCGCCCCGGCCCCTCAGCCGATTCGCGATACAGCTGCAAGCGGCCAGTCGCCGGCAGAAAATCATTTGCAGGGTCTTCGGCGTACAACCTGACCTCAATCGCATGGCCGTCAAGCGGCACTTGATCCTGCGTGATCGGCAGCGTTTCACCACGGGCCACGCGGATCTGCCAGGCCACCAGATCAAGACCGGTAATCGCCTCGGTCACCGGGTGCTCAACCTGCAGCCGGGTGTTCATCTCCATGAAGAAGAATTCGCCGCGTGCGTCGAGCAAAAACTCCACCGTCCCCGCGCCGACGTAACCGATGGCCTGTGCCGAACGCACCGCCGCTTCACCCATGGCCTTGCGCAGTTGCGGCGACAGGCCCGGTGCCGGGGCCTCTTCGACCACTTTCTGATGGCGGCGTTGAATCGAGCAGTCACGCTCATTGAGGTACAGGCAATGGCCGTGCTGATCGGCAAACACCTGGATTTCCACATGACGGGGTTTGAGCAGGTATTTCTCTACCAGCATCCGCGAGTCGCCGAATGACGACTGCGCCTCACGCTGAGCGGAGGCGAGGGCTTCAGCCAGTTGACTGACGTCCTCAACCACTTTCATGCCTTTGCCGCCACCACCGGCCGTGGCCTTGAGCAACACCGGGTAACCGATGCGTTCGCAGGCGTCACGGAAGGTGTCGATATCCTGTGCTTCGCCGTGATAACCCGGCACCAGCGGTACACCAGCGGTTTCCATCAGCGCTTTGGCGGCTGATTTGCTGCCCATGGCGTCGATGGCGGACGCGGGTGGGCCAAGAAATACCAGGCCCGCCGCCTCGATAGCGCGGGCGAACCCGGCGTTTTCGGAAAGAAAACCATAACCCGGATGAATCGCTTGAGCGCCGCAGGCCTTGGCCGCCGCGATCAGTTTGTCGATTTGCAGATAACTGTCAGCCGCTTTGCTGCCACCGAGATCAACACGGATATCCGCTTCTCGGCTGTGCCGCGCTTCACGGTCGGTAGCGCTGTGCACCGCGACAGTGGTCAGGCCCAAGGCTTTGGCGGTGCGCATGACCCGGCAAGCGATTTCGCCACGGTTGGCCACCAGCAGGGTGGTGAGAACAGGTGCGCTCATCAACGCGGCTCCTTGGTGGTGGTTGCGGCTTGCCAGTTCGGCGGACGTTTTTGCAGAAAGGCACGCAAGCCTTCCTGGCCTTCGGGGCTGACGCGGATACGCGCGATGGCGTTTTCGGTGTAGCGGCGCAGGGCCGGGGTCAGTGAGCCGTTGCCGACTTCGCGCAGCAGATCTTTACTGGCGCGCAGCGCAGCGGGGCTGTTGAGCAGCAGGTTGTCGATCCATTGCTCAACCTGTTGCTCCAGCTCAACGGCCGCATAGCTCTCGGACAATAAACCGAGTTCTCGCGCTCGCTGGCCGCCAAAACGCTCAGCGGTCAGGGCATAACGACGTGCTGCGCGTTGACCGATGGCTTGCACCACGAACGGACTGATCACCGCCGGCGCCAGACCAATGCGTACTTCCGACAGGCAGAACTGCGCATCATCGGCGCCGATGGCCATGTCGCAGCAACTGATCAGGCCCAATGCGCCACCGAACGCTGCGCCTTGCACCACGGCCAGCGTCGGGATTTTCAGTTTGGCGAGGTTGTACATCAGCTCAGCCAGCTCGCGCGCGTCGTCCAGGTTGGTGTGGTAGTCGAGTTCGGCCGATTGCTGCATCCAGGCCAGATCGGCGCCGGCGCTGAAGTGCCGGCCACGGCCGCGCAGCAGCAGGAAGCGCAGGCTGGTATCGCTGGCAACCTTGTCGAGGGCCAGGATCAGTTCGCGGATCATCTGGGCATTGAAGGCGTTGTTCTTTTCTGCACGGTTGAGCCACAGCGTCGCGAAACCCCGTGGGTCACTGTGCAGTTCGAGGGTGTTGAAATCGCTCATATTCGTCCATCTCCACGGTCCTTGTGGGAGCGGGCGTGCTTGCGAAAGCGTCTATTGAGTCATATCCATAGTGGATGTGCCGCCGTCTTCGCGAGCAAACCTGCGCCCACAAAACATCACATCCGGAACACGCCAAAGCGGCTCGGTTCGATAGGCGCGTTCAGTGACGCGGACAAGGCCAGGGCCAGCACATCGCGGGTCTGCGCCGGGTCGATGACGCCGTCGTCCCACAGGCGTGCACTGGAGTAGTACGGGTGACCCTGCTCTTCGTACTGGTCGAGGATCGGCTGCTTGATCTCGGCTTCCTGTTCCGCACTGAAGGCCTGGCCGCTGCGTTCGGCCTGTTCACGCTTGACCTGCGCCAGCACGCCTGCTGCCTGTTCGGCGCCCATCACGCCAATCCGCGCATTCGGCCACATCCACAGGAAGCGCGGATCGTAGGCCCGGCCGCACATGCCGTAGTTACCGGCGCCGAAGCTGCCGCCGATGATCACGGTGAATTTCGGCACCTTTGCACACGCCACGGCGGTGACCAGTTTTGCGCCGTGCTTGGCGATGCCGCCCGCCTCGTATTTCTGACCGACCATGAAGCCTGTGATGTTTTGTAAAAACAGCAGTGGAATACCGCGCTGGCAGGCCAGTTCGATGAAGTGCGCGCCTTTTTGCGCGGCTTCGGCGAAGAGGATGCCGTTGTTGGCGAGAATCGCGATCGGATACCCGTGCAGATGTGCGAAACCGCACACCAGCGTGGTGCCGAACAGCGCCTTGAATTCATCGAACACTGAACCGTCGACCAACCGCGCAATCACTTCGCGCACATCGAACGGTTGCTTGGCGTCCGCCGAAACCACGCCATACAACTCGTCGCTGGCGTACAGCGGAGCAATCGGCGTGCGCTGCTGCACTTCGCCGAGTTTGCGCCAGTTGAGGTTGGCGACGCTGCGGCGGGCGAGGGCGAGGGCGTGTTCGTCGCTCTCGGCGTAATGGTCGGCGACCCCGGAAATCTTGCAGTGCACATCGGCACCGCCCAGCTCTTCGGCGCTGACCACTTCACCGGTCGCGGCTTTCACCAGCGGCGGGCCGGCGAGGAAAATCGTCGCCTGATTGCGCACCATGATCGCTTCATCGGCCATCGCCGGCACATACGCGCCGCCCGCCGTGCACGACCCCATCACCACGGCAATCTGCGCAATGCCCATCGCGCTCATGTTGGCCTGGTTGAAGAAAATCCTCCCGAAGTGCTCGCGATCCGGGAACACCTCGTCCTGACGCGGCAGGTTGGCGCCGCCCGAGTCCACCAGGTAAATGCACGGCAGCCGGTTCTGCTGGGCGATGGTCTGGGCCCGCAGGTGTTTCTTCACCGTCAGCGGGTAGTACGAGCCACCTTTTACGGTCGCATCGTTGGCGACGATCATGCATTCGACGCCTTCCACGCGGCCGATCCCGGCAATCACCCCGGCGGCTGGCACGTCCTCACCATAAACGGCGTAAGCCGCGAGTGGGCTGATTTCCAGAAACGGCGAGCCCGGATCGAGCAAGCGGTTGATTCGCTCACGCGGCAGCAGTTTGCCGCGTGAGGTGTGACGCTCCTGAGCTTTCGCGCCGCCGCCCTGGGCCACTTGGGCGAGCAGGGTGTACAGGGCGTCGACTTGTTTGAGCATCGCTGCGCTGTTGGCGGCGAATTCCGCTGAACGAGGATTGAGCTGAGTGTGCAGGGTAGCCATGGTCAGCTCCGTTTAGCGGGTTTCGTTGAACAGTTCGCGACCGATCAGCATGCGACGGATCTCACTGGTGCCTGCGCCGATTTCGTACAGCTTGGCGTCACGCATCAGGCGGCCAGCCGGGAATTCGTTGATGTAACCGTTGCCGCCAAGAATCTGGATCGCGTCGAGGGCCATTTGCGTGGCGCGCTCGGCGGTGTAGAGGATCACCCCGGCGGCGTCCTTGCGCGTTGTTTCACCGCGTTCGCAAGCCTGAGCCACTGCATAGAGGTAGGCACGGCTGGCGTTCAGTTGGGTGTACATGTCGGCGACTTTGCCCTGGATCAGCTGGAATTCGCCGATGCTCTGGCCGAACTGCTTGCGGTCGTGGATGTACGGCACGATCAGGTCCATGCACGATTGCATGATCCCGGTCGGGCCGCCGGACAGCACGACACGTTCGTAATCGAGGCCGCTCATCAGGACTTTCACGCCGCCGTTGAGGGCGCCGAGGATATTGTCTTCCGGCACTTCGACGTCATCGAAAAACAGCTCGCAAGTGTTGGAGCCGCGCATGCCGAGCTTGTCGAACTTGTTGCTGCGGCTGAAGCCTTTCCAGTCACGCTCGACGATGAACGCGGTGATGCCGTGCGGGCCTTTTTCCAGATCGGTCTTGGCGTAGATCACGTAGGTGTTGGCGTCGGGGCCGTTGGTGATCCAGGTTTTGCTGCCGTTGAGGACGAAACGGTCGCCGCGTTTGTCGGCGCGCATCTTCATCGAAACCACGTCGGAGCCGGCATTCGGCTCGCTCATCGCCAAAGCACCGACGTGCTCGCCGCTGATCAGCTTGGGCAGGTATTTGATTTTCTGTTCGTGGTTGCCGTTGCGGTTGATCTGGTTGACACAGAGGTTGGAATGCGCACCGTAGGACAGCGCCACCGAGGCCGAGCCGCGGCTGATTTCTTCCATCGCGACCACATGCGCCAGATAACCCAGGCCTGCACCGCCGTATTCTTCCGGCACGGTGATGCCGAGCAGGCCCATGTCACCGAACTTGCGCCACATGTCGGCCGGGAACAGGTTGTCGTGATCGATCTGCGCAGCACGCGGGGCGATCTGATCGGCGACAAAGGACTGAACCTGATCGCGCAGCATGTCGATGGTTTCACCGAGGGCGAAGTTCAGGGATGGGTAGCTCATGGGTCACCTTTTGGCTTTTTTGTAGGGTGGGGAGGGCGGTCGGCTCTCACCTTTACGTTAACGTAAGCCTGCGATGAATGACTGTCAATCACCCTTTACGTTAACGTCAACTTGAGCGAGAGTAGGAGTCGTTCAAGATCGAAAACGGATTGTCTTTTGTGGGGCGAGCAAGCCCGCTCCCATCAAAAATAGAACTCCGGTAAACCCACTAATAAAGACAATAGGGGTCATCATGGATCAACCCAGTGCAAACCCGCAGCGCAGCTACACTCGCGGCTCCCAGGAGCAAGCTTTGCTGGCGATGACCATCGGTCAGCAGTTCGACCAGACTGTGGCGCAATACCCGGACGGCGAGGCGCTGGTGGTGCGTCATGAGCAGTCGCGCTATTCCTGGCGGCAACTGGGGGAGGCCGTGGATCTGCATGCCCGGGCCTTGCTCGCATTGGGATTGCAGACGGGTGACCGCCTCGGTATCTGGGCGCCGAATGGCGCGCAGTGGTGCATCACGCAAATCGCCACGGCAAAAATCGGTGTGATCCTGGTCAACATAAACCCGGCCTACCGCAGCTCCGAACTTGAATACGTATTGAAGCAATCCGGCTGCCAATGGCTGGTCTGCGCCGGGTCGTTCAAGTCCTCCAACTACCACGCCATGGTGCAGGGGCTGGCGCCGGAACTGGCCGAGCAATCCATCGGCCAGTTGCGCAGCGAGCGCCTGCCGGATTTGCGCGGAGTGATCAGTCTCGATGCGCAGCCGCCCTCAGGTTTTCTGCCGTGGTCGCAACTGGCCGATCTGGCAGCCAGTGTCCCCCTGGAGCAATTACGCGACCGCAGCAACAGCCTGCACTTGGATCAACCCATCAACATCCAGTACACCTCCGGCACCACCGGTTTTCCCAAGGGCGCGACCCTCAGTCACTACAACATCCTCAATAACGGTTACATGGTCGGCGAAAGTATTGGCCTGACGCCCCTTGATCGGCTGGTGATTCCGGTGCCGCTGTACCACTGTTTCGGCATGGTCATGGGCAACCTGGGCTGCATCACCCACGCCAGTACGATGATTTACCCCAGTGACGCCTTTGATCCGCTATTGACCCTGCAAACCGTCGCCGAAGAGAAAGCCACCGGGCTGTACGGCGTGCCAACCATGTTTATTGCCATGCTCGATCAACCGCAGCGCGCCGGGTTCGACCTGTCGAGCCTGCGCACCGGGATCATGGCTGGCGCCACGTGTCCGATTGAAATCATGCGTCGGGTGATCAACGAAATGCACATGAGCGAAGTGCAAATCGCTTATGGCATGACCGAGACCAGCCCGGTGTCGCTGCAAACCGGTCCAAGTGACGAACTGGAACTGCGCGTGACCACCGTCGGCCGCACCCAGCCGCAACTGGAAAGCAAGATCGTCGATGAGGCTGGCAACCTCGTACCTCGCGGCACCATCGGCGAACTCTGCACTCGCGGTTACAGCGTAATGCTCGGTTACTGGAGCAACCCGCAAGCCACGGCCGAGGCCATCGATGACGCGGGCTGGATGCACACTGGTGACCTGGCGAGCATGAATGACGAGGGTTACGTGAACATCGCCGGGCGTAACAAGGACATGATCATCCGGGGTGGCGAAAACGTTTATCCGCGCGAGCTGGAAGAATTCTTCTTCACCCATCCAGCAGTGGCGGACGTGCAGGTAATCGGCATTCCCTGTTCGCGTTACGGGGAAGAGATCGTCGCCTGGATCAAATTCCATCCCGGTCACAGCGCTTCGCAGCTGGAACTGCAAACCTGGTGCAAGGAGCGCATCGCGCACTTCAAGACGCCGCGGCACTTCAAGTTCGTGGAGGAGTTTCCAATGACGGTGACCGGCAAGGTCCAGAAATTCAGGATGCGCGAGATCAGTATCGAGGAGTTGAGAGAAAAGCAGGCCTGAAAACATTCAACGGTGGGGGCAGGATTGCACGCGATAGCGCAGTGTCAGAAACATAGGTGTCGACGGAACCTGCGCCTTCGCGAGCAAGCCCGCTTCCACAAAAGGTCGGTTGTGAAACAAGAATGGCAGAAAGCACAAAGGGGAGCCGAGGCTCCCCTTTAATTTTGTCGTCGCGTGCTCTTTTTATTATTGAGGCTCGGTCTGTTGTTGTTTTTAGCAACCGTGGCCTTCTACCGCTTTTTTGGCGACCCCCATCCGGGGTCAAGAGCAAACGTATTTTTTTGAGCGCTGATTTGCTTTCTCGTTAAACGATCCAACCGATTCGGGAGCTACCTGAAGGTAGTTTTATTGTTCTCTGCCCGGTTGCGGGTCACTCCTGAGAGCACCCTGAAAAGCACACCTTCTCCAAAAAAATCTGTTAGCTGCGTCTCTGCCGTGTTGTTCTTGTTATGTCAGAGTCGGTACGTCTTATTTTTATTGGTTTGCTGCTTTTTATTCTTGTTATGCCATAGAGATAGCAGAACGCGTGCCAACTTTTAAAAAGCTATATAAATCAATATCTTGGCGTTTCTCTTGTTTTTTTGTTCTGTCAAAGCCAGACAATTTGTTTCCGTGTTACTCGTTTAAGCCCACATTGGCGACACCGCGGTAACACCGTCCCTCATTACTGTGCGCAACGTGCCTTGGCCACACGCGAACCGCTCGGGCGACCGAGCACCGCGCTGATCTGCTGGCCTGCGTCAATCAAGGCGTCCAGGTCGATACCGGTTTTGATCCCCAGGCCGTTGAGCAGGTACACCACGTCTTCGGTCGCCACGTTACCGCTCGCGCCTTTGGCGTAAGGGCAGCCGCCGAGTCCGGCGATAGAGCTGTCGAACACCGCAATGCCTTCGAGCAGACTGGCGTAGATGTTGGCCATGGCCTGGCCGTAAGTGTCGTGGAAGTGCCCGGCGAGTTTGTCCCGTGGCACTTGTGCCGACACCACGTCGAACAGACGCCGGGTCGCGCCAGCCGTGCCAGTGCCGATGGTGTCGCCCAGCGATACTTCATAGCAGCCCATGGCGTACAACTCCCGGGCAACCATGGCCACTTGCTCTGGCGCGACCGTGCCTTCATAAGGGCAGCCAAGCACGCAGGAAACGTAACCGCGCACGGTAACGCCGTGTTGTTTCGCCGCATCCATGATGGGGGCAAACCGCGCCAGGCTTTCACTGATCGAGCAATTGATGTTGCGCTGCGAGAACGCTTCCGACGCGGCGGCGAACACCGCGACTTCCTTGACCCCGGCCGCGATAGCGTCTTCGAAGCCGCGCAGGTTCGGCGCCAGTGCGCCGTAGGTCACGCCGGGTTTGCGCTGGATCTGCGCGAAGACTTCGGCAGAACCGGCCATCTGCGGGACCCATTTGGGCGAGACGAAACTGCCGACTTCTATATAGCCCAGACCTGCGGCGCTCAGGGCATCGACCAGTTGCACCTTGTCAGCGACGCTGATGGGCTGGGCTTCGTTCTGCAGGCCATCGCGAGGGCCGACTTCGATCAGGCGTACTTCGGAGGGGAGGGACATTGGGCGGACCTGTTCTTTTGAATTCGAGATGACCCCCCTCGTGGGAGCGGGGAGATGTTGTGTTCAATTACTGCGCTATCTGCTGGCTCTTGAGTGTCAGCTCCAGTGCCTGTACGCAGCGTTCTTCGGCGGTATCGAGTTCCAGCTTCATCTGTTCGATGTCGAGCAACTGCTGCTCTAGCTGTTCGCGGCGTTCGCTGATTTTCGCCAACATGCTGTTGAGCTGTTTGGTGTTACCGCTGGACGGGTCGTAGAGCTCGATCAATTCGCGACATTCGGCCAGCGAGAAACCGATGCGCTTGCCGCGCAGGATCAGCTTCAGGCTGACTTTGTCGCGTGGCGAATAGATGCGTTCCTGGCCTCGGCGCTCGGGGCTGAGCAGGCCTTGCTCTTCATAAAAGCGGATCGCCCGTGTGGTGATGTCCAGTTCACGGGCGAGGTCGGAAATGCTGTAGGTCTGGCTGCTCATGAAAGCGCTCGGAAATAGGGGCTTGGCGCTAAGCTAATGGCTGCTTTACGTTTACGTCAAGCGACGCAATGCCTTACACCTTATCCAGTTTTTTCTCATGCGCCGTCACCTGCT
Source organism: Pseudomonas sp. NPDC087614 (assembly GCF_044743485.1). Classification (NCBI taxonomy): domain Bacteria; kingdom Pseudomonadati; phylum Pseudomonadota; class Gammaproteobacteria; order Pseudomonadales; family Pseudomonadaceae; genus Pseudomonas; species Pseudomonas sp. NPDC087614. Next base: position 33,939 of record NZ_JBIUWN010000038.1, read on the forward strand.
GGCACAACTCGATCATCTGTTCGCGCATCCAGCGGTTGGCCGGGTCCTGATCGGTGCTTTCATGCCAATACAGGTGAGTCTCCACCGGCGGCACATCGTTGACCGGCAAATTAAACGCATGCAGTTCATGCCGACGGGCGAAACGCTCCGGCACGGTCATGACCATGTCGGTCTGCTGCATCACTTGGGATGCCATCAGGTAGTGCTGGGAGCGCAGGGCGATCTTGCGCTGAATGCCCATTTTGCCCAGGGCCAGATCGACATAACCCAAGCCGCTGCGACGGCTGGAAATGTGGATATGCGTCAGCGACAGATAGTCATCGAGGCTGAGTTTTTCCTTGCCAGCCATCGGGTGCCCCTTGCGCATCGCGCAGACGTAGCGGTCTTCCATCAGCTTGACGTGGCGCACCTGCGGGTCGGTGTTGAGTGGCGCATCGACGGCAAAATCCAGTCGCCCGGCCGCCAGTTCCTTGGTGGTTTCCCGGCGTTTGGACAGAAAACTTTCGATGATCACTGTCGGTGCCAGTCGGCGCAAACGCTGGAACAGCGGCGGCAGAATCACCGCTTCAGTGAGGTCGGTCATGCTGATGCGATAGGTCTTGGCCGCTTGCGCCGGGTTGAAAATACGGCTTTCCTGAACCGACACTCGCAACAGCGACAGCGCGTTGCGCACCGGGCCGATGATGTTCTGCGCCATCGGCGTCGGCACCATGCCCTGGGCCGTACGCACGAAGAGCGGGTCGTTGAAGGTCTCGCGCAACCGCGCCAATGCGTTGGACACCGCCGGCTGAGTGATGCCGACAATCTGCCCGGCGCGGGTCAGGTTGGCTTCGGTGTAGATCGCGTCAAAGACGATGAAAAGGTTGAGGTCGACCTTGCTCAGATTCATAACGCGGCTTCTCTTGTTTTTAAGGGCAGGTGTTTTAGGGGCTGACGATCACTGGATCATATATCGGTGATGAATGTTTATACACGCCGAGAATAGGCTAGGTAAATTATCAACGCTGTTCTAGCATCGATTGCATGACCTGAACAACCTCTCGAAAAAGAAGGTACTGCCCATGGATTTCGCTTATTCGCCCAAGGTGCAAGAACTGCGTGAGCGCGTGACCGCGTTCATGGACACTTACGTTTACCCGGCCGAAGCCGTGTTTGAACGCCAGGTTGCCGAAGGCGACCGCTGGCAGCCGACCGCGATCATGGAAGAGCTCAAAGCCAAGGCCAAGTCTGAAGGACTGTGGAACCTGTTTCTGCCCGAGTCGGAACTCGGCGCCGGCCTGACCAACCTCGAATACGCACCGCTGGCGGAAATCATGGGCCGCTCCTTGCTGGGGCCAGAGCCGTTCAACTGCTCGGCGCCGGACACCGGCAACATGGAAGTGCTGGTGCGCTACGCCAACGAAGAACAGAAACAGCGCTGGCTCGAACCGCTGCTGCGCGGCGAGATCCGCTCGGCGTTCGCCATGACCGAGCCGGACGTTGCCTCGTCCGACGCCACCAACATGGCCGCCCGCGCTGTGCGTGATGGTGACGAGTGGGTGATCAACGGCAAGAAATGGTGGACATCCGGCGCCTGCGACCCGCGTTGCAAAATCCTGATCTTCATGGGCCTGAGCAACCCTGATGCGCCGCGCCACGCCCAGCACTCGATGATCCTCGTGCCGGTCGATACCCCCGGAGTGAAAATCGTCCGTCCGCTGCCGGTGTTTGGCTACGACGATGCACCGCACGGTCACGCCGAAGTGTTGTTCGACAACGTGCGCGTGCCGTACGAAAACGTCCTGCTCGGTGAGGGACGCGGCTTCGAAATTGCTCAGGGCCGACTTGGCCCCGGCCGGATTCACCACTGCATGCGGTCGATCGGCATGGCTGAACGGGCGCTGGAGTTGATGTGCAAACGCTCGGTGAACCGCACGGCATTTGGCAAACCGCTGGCACGCCTGGGCGGTAACATCGACAAAATCGCCGACTCGCGAATGGAAATCGACATGGCCCGTTTGCTGACGTTGAAAGCGGCGTACATGATGGACACCGTGGGTAACAAAGTCGCCAAGAGCGAGATCGCGCAGATCAAAGTCGTCGCGCCGAACGTGGCATTGCGCGTGATTGACCGAGCGATTCAGATCCACGGCGGGGCCGGGGTGTCGAACGATTTCCCGCTGGCCTACATGTATGCTATGCAACGCACCCTTCGGCTGGCCGATGGCCCGGACGAAGTGCACCGTGCGGCGATCGGCAAGTTCGAGATCGGCAAATATGTGCCGAAGGAAATGCTGCGCAGCGAGCGCTGATCCCGCGCCGCGTTATCGTTCTTCGCGAGCTTGCTCGCGAAGACGTCAATGCAGGTGCCAATGAGCACTCAATACACCCAAACCTCCACTCGCCGATTCTTGATCCGGCCTTCATCGGCACTGTTGGTCGCCACCGGCATCAGCGCCCCAAAGCCACGAACCTCACGCAATACCACGCCGTTCTTGACCAATTCGCGCCGCACCGCCATCGCCCGCAATTTGGACAGCAGATCCGCGCGTGCCGGGTCATCCTTGGCATCACCAAACCCCACCAGTGTTACTGCGCGATCGGTCTTGTCGTGACCCTTTATATAGTCGAGCACCCGTGCCAGATCTTGCCGCGCCTTGTTATCCAGGCTGGCGCTACCTTCTTCAAAACGGAAGTTCACGGTCAGACGTTGGGCGTGGCGGCTCAGGGATTGATAGCCCTCGGGCATCAGCGAGTTGGGAGTGACGCTCATCGCCCGCACGGTCTGACAGATAAAGCCGTTGGCGGCGACAATCGTCTGGCCCTGAGGGCTTTGCGCAAATGCCACCAACGCTCTCGCCCACAGGTTTTTGCTGTCTGGCGGCAGATAGAAGAACAGCCGTCGGGACAGCGGATAGTCTTCGGTGGCAATCAGATTGTTAAGCGCCAGCATCGATTGCGAAGCGCCATCAGCGATTGCCACGGCTTTTGCCTGACGCACATAAGGCAGGCCAATGAAGCCAATGCCTTGCGGGTCACTGCTCACGGCGTCGGATAACTGCTCGCTGGATTCGAACCTTTTCGCCTCAATGCTCAGATTTTTCCCACGAGGGCTGAGGACCAGTTCCTTAAACGTGTCGTACGTGCCGGACTGATCATCCCGCGCATATAAATGAATCGGGCCGTCACGACCGCCGAGGTCTTTCCAGGTTTTCACCTCGCCACTGAAGATGCGCGCCAGTTGCTCGGTGTCCAGTTGCTGCAGCGGGTTGTCGGGGTGAAGGATGATCGCCACACCATCGATGGCAATGACTTGCTCGGCAGCGGGATTTTTCAGGTCGCCCAGCGATTGCAGGTTGAGCAACTCGCTGTCCTTGATCTCGCGGGAGGAGGCCGCCAGATCGGCGCTGGCGTTCTTCAACGCGGCGAAACCGGTACTGGAACCGTGGGCGGCGACTTCCACCACGACGCGTTTACCTTGTGCGGTCAGGCCGACGATGCGTTGTTCGTTGGCGGTATCCGGGGGCTCGCGGTGGATTTTCAGCAGGCCTTGTTCCTGCAAAAGACCTTCGACCAGCGCCGGGCCGAGTTCAGCGCCGATGGTGTTGGAGCCTTGAATGCGCAACGCCGGGCCGTTTTCGGGTATCGGCAGGGCAGCGGCAGAGACCGTCAGCCCTGCACTCAATAGAAAAACGAACAGAACACGCAGGATCATGCCGGCACCGAATCAAGCCAAGGGGATTGCCGGGGAGATTAAGTCAGTCGCATGACCAAAAGATTACAGCGCCTCAGCCCGGGCGCGAGCGTGCTCGCGGATGGCGGCGTATCAGCTGGATTGTCGTCAACGGATACACCGAATTCGCGAGCATGCCCGCACACAGGGGAATGTGTGATGTCCGGGATCAGCTCAATTCAAGCCAGATCGGCGCATGATCCGACGGTTTTTCCATGCCGCGCAATTCATAGTCCACGCCCGCCGCTTTCACCCGTGGCAGCAGGCCGTTGGAGGCCAGGATCACGTCAATGCGCAGGCCACGCTTGGGTTCGTCTTCAAAACCACGGCTGCGGTAGTCGAACCAGCTGAACATGTCGGTCACGTCCGGGTTCAGGTGGCGATAGCTGTCGGTCAGGCCCCAGTTTTTCAGGCGTGCCATCCATTCGCGTTCTTCCGGCAGGAAGCTGCATTTGCCGGTTTTCAGCCAGCGCTTCATGTTGTCCGGGCCGATGCCGATGTCGCAATCTTCTGGGGAAATGTTCACATCGCCCATCACCACCAGCGGCTGTTCGTTGTGGAACTGGCTTTCCAGCAGTGCTTGCAGATCGCTGTAAAAACGCTGCTTGGCCGGGAATTTGGTGGGATGGTCGCGGCTTTCACCCTGAGGGAAGTAGCCGTTCATGATCGTCACCGGCACGCCGTTGGCGTCGGCGAAGGTGCCCCAGATGAAACGGCGCTGAGCGTCTTCTTCATCGGTGGCGAAACCTTTATGGATGGCAATCGGTTCCTGGCGCGAGAGCAGGGCGACGCCGTAATGGCCTTTCTGGCCATGGTAAGAGACGTGGTAGCCCAGGGCGCGCACGTCTTCCAATGGAAACTGGTCGTCGTGGACTTTGGTTTCCTGCAGGCCGATCACGTCCGGCTGATGTTTTTCGATCAGCGCTGCCAGCTGATGCGGACGGGCGCGCAGTCCGTTGATGTTGAAGGAAACAATCTTCATGGTCGGCAGTCCTGGCAAAAGGGCGATGCTAGCTGACATGTGGGATGGGGGCCAGTGTGGGGTGGGAGAAATCATTCTGGTCTGTGGGATGTGTGTTGCCTGGGCGTGCTCGCGAAGAGGCCCGCCCAGTCGATGAAGATCCCGAGTTGGTCTATACCTGAGGGGAACTGCGCCAACACCAAAAGGTTCGTACCAACAAGAGCGCAGCCATTTGAGCTGCGCCCCGGGGAGAATCACCGTCATGCCTGAAACCCAGACCGCCATCGCCGACATCCACATGCTCGACCGCGGTTATTCGCGCGAAGCCCGATCACTGCTGTATCAGGCCTATCGCCACGAGCCGACCTTCGGCTACCTGTTCGAAGCCGAGCGTCCCGGCTATGAGCAGCGGGTGCGCGCGACGGTGAGGGAACTGGTCAAGCAACACTTCCTGCAGGATCTGCCGGCCATTGGCCTGTTGGTCAACGACCGCTTGATCGGCATCGCCCTGATCGCGCCGCCGCAACGTCGCTTGGGCATCACCGACAGTTGGGCGTGGCGCCTGCGCATGGTGCTCAGCACCGGTTTGCGTTGCACTCGGCGCTATCTGGAATATCACGATGCCGTGTCCGCGTGCGTGCCCGGCGATTCGGTGCACATGCTGCCGCTGCTGGGGGTTCATCCGCAGTTCCAGGGCAAACACTTCGGCGAACAATTGCTGACGGCTGTGCACAACTGGTGCGCGGTGGACGAAACCTCCCAAGGCGTGGTGCTCGACACCGGCAATCCGCGTTACCTGGACTTCTATAAACGTCAGGGTTATCAGGAAATTGGCGAAGTTGCCGTCGGTCCGGTGCGCGAACATGTTTTTTTCCACGCCAATCCGCAGCTGTTACAAACTGCAACAGCATAACAATCGAACTTCTTGGGAAATTTCCTGTTCTATCACGCTCCCAAGCCCGTGATAGCATCCGCGCCTATGAAGTTTCCAGGAAGATTTACCAGTGGCGTGCTCGTGCTGTTAACCAGCTGTGCGGCGCTGGCGCAAAGTGAATTGGACGTGCGAATCAAACCGTCCAACGACGAACTCAAAGCCAATATCGAAGGGTATATCGGCGGCTTGGGCGACCGTGACGAAGAAGCCTTGCAGCGCTTCAGTCGCGGCGCCGAAGAGCAGGCGCGCAAGGCCGCTCAGGCATTGGGTTATTACCAGCCGCAGATTGAAAGTAAGGTCAAGGGCGGGGCCAAACCGCGCCTGGTGCTGAACATCGATCCCGGTGAGCCGATTCGCCTGCGCAACGTCACCATTCGCGTCGACGGCCCCGCAGCCGCTCTCAAATCCTTTCGTGTGCCGAAAAGCGACGTGCTCAAGCCCGGCGCGGTACTCAATCATGGCCGTTACGAAGACGCCAAACGGCTGATCCAGAATCAGGCCTCGCGCTTCGGTTTTTTCAGCGGCCACTTCACCCGTCAAAGACTCTTGGTGGATCCCCGCGCCGGGATTGCCGACGTCGAATTGATCTACGAAAGCGGCCCGCGTTATGCGCTGGGCACCGTCAGTTTCGAGGGCGACACGCCGTTCGACGAAGACCTGCTGCAACGCATGGTGCCGTTCAAGGAAGGTGAATCGTACGATTCCGAGTTGATCGCCGAATTGAACCGCAATCTGCAATCAAGTGGCTATTTTGAAGGCGTGCGCGTCGATGCCGCCCCGACTGCTGCGAAAAACGACGTGATCCCGGTGGACGTCAAACTCGACACCCGCAAGCCGCGCACCATGGGCCTGGGCCTCGGTTACTCCACCGACGTCGGGCCGCGAATCAAGGCCAACTGGACGCGCCACTGGGTCAATCCGCAGGGCGACAGCTATGGCTGGGAAGCCGAATTGTCGGCGCCGCGGCAAAACGTCGGGCTGTTCTATGACATTCCACTCGACCCGCCGCTGACCGACAAACTGCGTTGGGCCGGCGGTTATCAGTTCGAAGACATTGATGGCTCCGACACGTCGAGCAAGCTGTTGACCTTCGGCCCGGAATGGCACAGCAAGTTGCCCAGCGGCTGGCAACGGGTGATCTCGCTGAAATGGCAGCGCGAAGAATACGAACTCGGTGATGACTCCGGCCTGAGTACCCTGCTGATGCCTGGCATCAGCTATTCGTACCTCAAAAGCGACAACCGCATCGACCCGCACAACGGTTATCGCCTGGCCTTTGAAAGCAAAGTGGCGAAAGAGGGCGTCGGCTCCGACAACAATCTTCTGTATGGCACCGCGTTGGTCAAAGGCTTGACCACGGTGTTCGACAAGCATCGCTTCCTTGGTCGCGTGCAGGTCGGCGGCAGCGCCACCAATGGCTATAACTCGGTGCCGCCGTCGCTGCGTTTCTTTGCCGGTGGTGATCAAAGTGTGCGCGGTTACGACTACCAGAGCCTGTCGCCGGAAAACTCCAAGGGTGACCGCATCGGTGGCCGCTACATGGTCGCCGGCAGCGTCGAGTATCAATATTCGGTCGCCGAAAAATGGCGCGTCGCGACGTTCGTCGATCAGGGCAACTCTTTCAACAAACTCGAACTGCCGAACCTCAAGACCGGGGTTGGCATCGGTGTTCGCTGGGTTTCACCGGTGGGGCCGATCCGCCTCGACCTGGCCCACGCGCTGGACGACGATGGCGGCTTCCGGCTGCACTTTTCCATGGGGCCTGAGCTGTGAAGCGTGGTTTGAAAATAACGGCGCTGGCCCTGTTGGCGCTGGTGATGTTGATTGTTTTGAGCATCGCTGCAGTGTTGGGTACGCAGGCTGGCAGCCGTTGGGCGCTGAGTCGGGTGCCGGGCTTGAGCGTGGAAAATTTCCAGGGTCGCCTCGGCGGACAATGGAGCGCCGACCATCTGGTGTGGCAGCAGGACAGCAGTCGTGTCGAGCTGGACAAACCGATCTTCGCCTGGTCACCGCTGTGCCTGACCCGCATGACGTTGTGCATCGAACAGCTCAAGGCTGATCAGGTCATCCTTCAATTCCCGCCGAGCGAAGAGACCACCGAAAGCGGCCCGATCAAACTGCCGGATCTGCAATTGCCGGTGGCTATCGAGTTGGGCGACGTCGAGGTTGGCAGTTTGCTGTTCAACGGCAGCGAGCAACTCAAAGGCCTGAAACTGGCGGCGCACTGGACGGCCAAGGGCCTGCAGATCGACAGCGTGAAATTGCAGCGCGACGACCTCAGCCTGAACCTGTCGGGCCTGTTGCAGCCGACCGCCGACTGGCCGCTGAACATCGCCGGTGATCTGACTTTACCTTCGCCGAGTAGCGATCCCTGGACACTGGCGTTGAAAGTCGACGGCGATTTGCTCAAGACCCTCAACCTGCACGCCGACAGCCGTGGCTACCTCGATGGCCAGTTGAGTGGTGAGCTGCAACCGCTGGCAGATAATCTGCCAGCCACAGTGCGCATCACCAGCGAGGCGTTCAAACCGAGCGCCGACCTGCCAGACACCCTGCAACTCAATCAACTGCTGCTGACCGGTGAAGGCAACCTGAAAGACGGTTACCAGTTGCTCGGTCACGCGACGCTGCCTGCCGAACAAGGCCCAGTGGCACTGTTACTCAAAGGCAAGGTCGACGCCAACGGCGCGCAAATCGCCGGCCTGGACCTGAGCGCCAATGACAAGCAAAGCCTCAAGCTGACCGGCAGTGTTGACTGGAGCAAAGGCATCACCGCTCAGGCCAACATCAATTGGCAGGACTTTCCGTGGCATCGGCTTTATCCGGTGATCGACGAGCCAGAAGTCGCTTTGCGCACCTTCAATGGCGAAGTCTCCTACACCGACGGTCAATACATCGGTAACTTCGCCGCCGCGCTGGATGGCCCGGCGGGGGCGTTCAGCCTGAGCAGTCCGTTCAGCGGCAGCCTGAAACAGATCGCCCTCCCGCAACTGAAGATGGAAGCGGGGCAGGGCAAGGCCGAAGGTCATGTCAACGTGCAGTTCGCCGATGGCATTGCCTGGGACACCGCGCTAGACCTGTCGGCGTTGAACCCGGCGTACTGGGTCGCGGAACTGCCGGGCACCTTGGCAGGGCCGCTGAACAGCAAAGGTGAATTGAAGAACGAACGCCTGAGCCTGACCGCCGACCTCGATCTCAAAGGCAAACTGCGTGGCCAACCGGCCGTGCTGCAAGCCAAGGCTGACGGTGCTGGCGAACAGTGGACCCTCAATGCCCTGCACATCCGTCTCGGCGACAACAGCATCAACGGCAAGGGCAGCCTGCAAGAGAAACTCACCGGGCAGATCGACATCAAGCTGACGCGCTTGGCCCAGCTCTGGCCGCAACTGCGCGGGCAGGTCAACGGTCAGGTCAACGTCGCCGGCACCTTGAAAGCGCCGCAAGGCAAACTCGGCCTGCAAGGTTCGCAACTGGCCTTCCAGGACAATCGCCTGCAAAGCCTCAACCTCGACGCCACGCTCGACAGTGCACAGCGGGCGAAAATCGATCTGAAGGGCAGCGGCATTCAGGCCGGCGATACCAATCTGGGCGTGTTGACCGCCAGCGCTCAGGGCGACATCAAGAACCAGAAACTCAGCCTCGACCTGCTCGGACCGAAGCTGAAGCTGGCCTTGGGCCTGGACGGCAATCTGGACAAGGGTAACTGGCGTGGACGCCTGGCCAGCGGTGACATTCAGGCCGGTGGCCAGGATTGGAAGCTGCAAACCCCAGCCAGGCTGGAACGATTGGCCGACGGCAAAATCAATTTTGGCGCGCATTGCTGGGTGTCCGGCAGCGCCAGCCTGTGCGGTGAGGATCAACGGCTGATGCCCGATCCGAAGCTGCGCTACCACCTCAAGCAGTTCCCGATTGAAAGCCTGGCGCAGTGGTTGCCCAAGGACTTCGCGTGGCAGGGCAAGCTCAACGCCGATCTAAAACTGGACCTGCCGGCCAGCGGCCCGAACGGTGTGATCAGCGTCGACGCCAGCGGCGGCACCTTGCGCGTGCGTGAAAAGGATCAGTGGCTGGATTTCCCTTACCAGACCCTCAAGTTCACCAGCAAACTCACACCGAAGCGCATTGACACCGACCTCAACTTCGTCGGCGGCAAACTTGGTGAATTGGGTGTGCAGGCGCAGCTCAATCCCTTGCCGAAGAACAAACCCCTGAGCGGTACCTTCCGTCTCACCGGGCTGGATCTGTCGGTGGCGCGGCCGTTTGTACCCATGGTCGAGAAACTCACCGGCCACCTCAACGGCAGCGGCACGATATCCGGTGGGCTGCTGGCGCCGCTGGTCAACGGCACGGTAAAGCTCAGTGAGGGCGAAGTGTCCGGTGCCGAATTGCCGATGGAACTCAAGGATCTGCAACTGCAAGCGGTCATCGCCGGGGAATCGATACGCCTCGACGGCGGCTGGGAAAGCGGCAAGACCGGGCAGGGCAGTCTCAATGGCAACGTTGCCTGGGGCCAGGCACTCATGGTCGATCTGGCGCTCAAGGGTACGCAGTTACCCGTTAACGTCGAACCGTACGCCAAGCTCGAAGTGGCGCCGGACCTGAAGATTTCCATGGCGGGCGACGAGCTGAAGATTGCCGGCAAGGTGCTGGTGCCCAAAGGCGAAATCACCGTGCGTGAATTGCCGCCATCGACGGTAAAAGTCTCTGATGACACGATCATCGTCGGCGCGCAGACCGAAGAGGGCAAACCGCCGATGGCCATGAAAATGGACATTGACGTGGTGGTCGGTGACGACAGACTCAGCTTCGCCGGGTTCGGCCTCACGGCCAACCTGAAAGGGCGTGTGCACATCGGCGACAACATGGACACGCGTGGCGAGTTGTGGCTCAACGATGGCAGATACCGCGCCTATGGGCAGCGGTTGACGGTGCGGCGTGCGCGTCTGTTGTTTGCAGGTCCCATCGATCAGCCGTATCTGGACATCGAAGCGATTCGCCAGACTGACGACGTGATCGCCGGTATTCGCCTGAGCGGCAGTGCTGAGCAACCGACCACGCAGATCTTCTCGGAACCGGCGATGAGCCAGGAGCAGGCGCTGTCCTATCTGGTCCTGGGGCGTCCGCTGAGCACCAGCGGTGAGGACAACAACATGCTCGCGCAAGCGGCGTTGGGCCTTGGCTTGATGGGCAGTTCCGGGGTGACCAGCAGTCTGGCCAAAGACCTGGGGATTCAGGACTTCCAGCTCGACACCCAGGGCAGCGGCACCACCACCAGTGTGGTGGCCAGCGGCAACATCTCCGAGAAGCTCAGTTTGCGCTACGGCGTTGGCGTGTTTGAACCGGCCAGCACCATTGCCTTGCGCTACAAGTTGAGCAAGAAGGTTTATGTCGAAGCCGCCAGCGGTGTCGCCAGTTCGCTGGATATCTTCTACAAGCGCGATTTCTAGCTCGCGTTGCCCATAGCCGGGTCGCGACACTGCGATCCGGCTTTTCCAGAATGAATTAGACTCACCGCAACTCGAACGCTTTGCGGTATAAGGCTGCCCGAAGATAACAGGGGTGCATATGGTTCGCTTGAGTAGGGTCTTGCTCGGTAGCGATTTTGTCCGCAAGCGTTGGTCTGCGCTGGCGCTGACGGGCATTGTCTGGGGGGCGGCCGGTGTGGCCATCTTCATTGATGCGCTGGACGGCGTTCTGTATTTCCCGTTGCATCTCTTCGGCTATCTGTTGTTGCTCGAAGCCCTGATCATTCTGTTTGTGCCGGCACCTCGAACCGGGACCGCAGCCGCTTTGCGCAAGGCGCGAGGTCTGGCGTTTCTGGTGTTGGGGTTGCTGATCGTCGACAGACAACACGCCGCTGGCCTGATTCTGGCGGTGCTGTTTGGTGTGGCGTTTTTGCTCGACGGGGGCTTTCGGCTGGCAGCGGCGTTGGTGGTGCGTTTTGTCGGTTGGCAAGTGTCCCTGCTGACGGGGTTGTTCGAAATCGGCTTTGGCCTGTTCATCCTTGAACCGTATCCGACGCTCTATAAGGGCACGGTACCGTTCTGCATCGGCATGAGCGTTTTTCTCTCGGGCTGCGCGCTCTTGCGGCAGGCGTTGCGCTTTAAAAACTGGCAGTCGCCGGTCAGCCCTGCTTCGGTCAGTGCGCCGGCATGCAGCGCCGCGCTGGTGATCCACGTCTGGACACCCAGCGGCACCGTTGATGACACCCTGGTGCGCAACCGGCTGCTCAACCGCTATATCGCAGCGGTCGACATCAACGGCGTGATCTCCGCCGGCCACGCGGCATTGGAATGTGGCCCGGATATCTACATCAGCCATTACCCGCAGGACGACATTGATCGTTCAGCGGGGGATTTCGTGCGCTTGCTTCGGGCGACGCCGAACAATGATGTCGCCGGCAGGTTTCTGCCGGACTATGCGAGCGAGGTGGCTGACTGGTGCCCATCTTCGGTTCAGGTCAGTTTCGCCCACTATGATGCCCGACGTCTGAATGCGTTCTGGGCGCAATATCGGCAGAACGGCACTTATAACCTCACCAGCCGTAATTGCTCCAGTGCCGTTGCCCACAGTCTCGAAGCGGCCCTTGAAGGGGCGATGAATCGGGGGCATTCAAGCATGCTCGATTTTGTCCGAGTCATCATCAGCCCCGAGTTCTGGGTGGCGGCTCAAGTGCGCAAGCGTGCCGAGGTGATGGCCTGGACCCCCGGGCTGGTGCTCGATTATGCGCGGGCATTGCATGCCGCCATCGAGCCGGCGCCACCGGGCTGGCACAGCATTTACGCGGTGACCAAGCGTGCTTGTGGCTATGCGCTGACGGCCTTGCGGGGGCGCGAGGTGCATCCGGTGCAACCGCCAGCGCCTGCCCATCCTTCCGACGAGTCCTGATCGGCCTCCCTATAAGCCGGATTTCTGGATCGCTTTCATTTCTCAAACCGAGTCGCTGCCTTCGCGGGCAAGCCCGCTCCCACACTGGATCTGCGTTCGACGCGAAATCCTCTTTGGGCGCGAGTTTGCTCGCGAAGGCGTCAGAGTGTTCATCGCAAAACCCCAGTCCACTGGTCAACTAATTACAAAGCAACCTAACTATTACGTTGACATTCGCTGCCTAGGCAGTAACATCTCGACATACATTCACTGCCTAGGCAGTTATTAGGTGAGCACATGAAGCATTTCACCCCGGACGAATTCAAACACTGCCACCTCGGCCTGTTGCTTGGCCGTGCTGCGCTGCTCAAAGACCGGATCATCGACACCCACATGGAACCCCACGGCATTACCGCCGCGCAGTTCAAGGTGTTGATCATCATGGCCCAATTCGGCGTCGACACCCCGGCCGAGCTCTGCCGGCATCTGTCGCTGGACAGCGGTTCGATGACGCGCATGCTCGATCGTCTGGAGCAGAAAGGCTTCCTGGCCCGCCAACGCAGCGAAGGTGATCGCCGTCAGGTGCAGCTCAAACTCACCGAGCAGGGCCAGCAATTGGCCGATCGCCTGCCGCACATCGGCGCCGATGCGATGAATGAACTGGCAGGCGCCGTCACTCCGGACGAGTTGAAAACCCTGGAATACATCCTCAAGAAAATTCTGCTGGCAGCCGGTGACCCGATCACCCTCCAGCGGTTAGGTGAACACAATGAGCGGTAAAACCCTACGCAGCAGCCTGACGCTGGTGCTGTCGGCGATGATCCTCGCCGGCTGCGCCAACTACAGCGGCCTCGACACCCAAGGCCAAAGCCTCGAAGCGAACAGCCTCAAGGTTGGCCAATCCCTCAACGGCGTGACCCTGTCGCCGGCCGCCTGGCCGAAGATCGACTGGTGGACCAGCCTTGGCGATCCGCAACTCGATGGCCTGATCCGCGAAGCGCTGCACGACAGCCCAGACATGCAGATCGCCGAAGCCCGCGCCCATCAGGCCAGCGCCGCCGCGTATGCCGCCGATGCCGCGCGCTATCCGACGCTGGACGCCAGCGCCGGCATCAGCCGTTCGCGCCTGGCCAAGGATCAGGACCCGCGGGGGCAGGGCGATGCCTACGCCACCGTGCGCAACATCAGCGCCGGCTTCAATTACAACTTCGACCTGTGGGGCGGTCAGCGTGACGCCTGGGAAGCCGCCCTCGGTCAGGCCCGCGCCGCCGAAGTCGACCGTCAGGCTGCGCAGTTGACCCTCGCCGCCGACGTGGCCCGGGCCTACAGCGATCTCGGTCAGGCACACATCGTCTATGACCTGGCCAGCGAAGACCTCAAGCGCACCCAACAAATGCTTGACCTGAGCCAGCGTCGCCTGAGTTCCGGGATCGATAGCCAATACCAGTTCCAGCAAACCCAAAGCCTGGAAGCCAGTTCCGAAGCCAGCCTGATCGATGCGGAAAAACGCCTGAACAGCGCGAAAATCACGTTGGCGGTTTTGCTCGGCAAAGGCCCGGATCGCGGCAATGAAATCGCCCGCCCGAACGTCCTGCAAGCGAGCGCCGTGGCTGTGCCTTCGGTGCTGCCGGCGGAACTGCTCGGTCGTCGCCCGGATCTGGTCGCTGCGCGCTGGCGTGTAGAAGCGGCGAGCAAGGACATCGACTCGGCGAAAACCCGGTTCTATCCCAACCTCAACCTGACGGCCTCGGCCGGTGCCGAGTCCCTGTTGGGTGACGCGATGTTCGGTTCGGCCAGTCGCTTCTTCAGCATTGCGCCGACTGTCTCGGTGCCGATCTTCGATGGCGGGCGACTGCGCGCCAACCTCGATGCGCGTGACGCCGATTACGACCTGGCGGTGGCGCAGTACAACAAAAGCCTGGTCAAAGCACTGGGCGATGTCAGCGACACGATCAACCAGTTGCGTGACATCGGCCGGCAGATCGGTGCGCAGCAACACGCCACCGACATCGCCCGGGATTCTTACAACACCGTGGTCCAGCGTTACGGTTCCGGCATCGGCAACTACCTGGACGTGCTCAGCATCGAGCAGCAATTGCTCCAGGCCCAGCGTCAGTTGGCCAACCTCAATGCCGAGCAGATCGATCTGTCGATTCAACTGATGCAAGCGCTGGGCGGCGGCTTCCAGAGTGAAAACCTGACCGCAGCCAACGCCACCCCAGCCACGCCGTACAACTAATTCAAGGTATTTGTCATGGCCACTGCCCAAAACACCCAAGCTCAAGACAACACCCCGGACACCGGCAATCCACGCAAGCGCAAAGTCATGCTGCTGGTGCTGGCTGTTATCGTCCTTGTCGCCTGTGGCGGCGTCTGGGCGTATCACGAATTCATCGGGCGCTTTAACGAAAGCACCGACGACGCCTACGTCAACGGCAACGTCGTTGAAATCACGCCGCTGGTCACCGGCACCGTGGTCAGCATTGGCGCCGATGATGGCGACCTGGTCCACGAAGGCCAGGTGCTGATCAACTTCGACCCGAACGACGCCGAAGTCGGCCTGCAAAGTGCTCAGGCCAATCTGGCCCGCACCGTGCGTCAGGTGCGCGGCTTGTACAGCAACGTCGATGGCATGAAAGCCCAGGTCAACGCGCAACAGGCCGAAGTGCAAAAGGCTCAGGACAACTACAACCGCCGGAAAAATCTCGCCGCTGGCGGGGCGATTTCCAAAGAAGAACTGTCCCACGCCCGCGACGATCTGACCTCGGCGCAAAACGCCCTGGCCAATGCCAAACAGCAACTCAAAACCACCAGCGCGCTGGTCGATGACACCGTGGTGTCGTCGCACCCGGACGTGATGGCCGCTGCCGCGCAACTGCGTCAGGCCTACCTGACCAACGCCCGCAGCACGTTGATCGCGCCGGTCACCGGTTACGTTGCCAAGCGCACCGTGCAACTCGGCCAACGCGTGCAACCGGGCACCGCACTGATGGCGGTGATTCCACTGGATCAACTGTGGATCGACGCCAACTTCAAGGAAACCCAACTGAGCGGCATGCGCATCGGTCAGCCCGTGGATATCGAATCCGACATCTATGGCAGCGATGTGAAATACAGCGGCACCGTCGACAGCCTCGGTGCTGGCACCGGTAGCGCGTTCGCCCTGTTGCCTGCGCAGAACGCCACCGGTAACTGGATCAAGATTGTTCAGCGTGTGCCGGTGCGCATTCACATCAACGCCGAAGAGTTGGCCAAGCACCCGCTGCGCGTCGGTCTGTCGACCACTGTCGAAGTCAATCTGCATGACCAGAGCGGCCCGGTACTGGCTCAACAATCGCCGCAAAAAGCGTCTTTCAGCACCAACGTCTACGACCGTCAACTGGCCGAAGCCGACGCAATGATCGCGCAACTGATCCACGACAACAGCGCCGCGGTCAGCAAAACCGCGCAACGCTGATCCACCACTGACCCTGTGGGAGCGGGCTTGCTCGCGAAAGCGGTGTGCCATTCAAGATTGATTTGTCTGACAGGCCGCCTTCGCGAGCACGCCCGCTCCCACAAGGGCGGGTGTAACGCTATTGAGGTTTCAAAGGATTCGCGATGAGCAATAACGCCTCTTTTACGCCGCCCAGCCTGTTGCTCAGCACCATCGGCCTGTCGCTGGCGACTTTCATGCAAGTGCTCGACACCACCATCGCCAACGTGGCGTTGCCGACGATTTCCGGCAACCTGGGGGTGAGTTCGGAGCAGGGCACCTGGGTGATCACCTCGTTTGCCGTGAGCAACGCCATTGCGCTGCCGCTGACCGGATGGTTGAGCCGGCGTTTCGGCGAGGTGAAGCTGTTTCTCTGGGCGACCCTTCTGTTTGTGCTGGCTTCGTTTCTCTGCGGTATTTCCACGTCGATGCCCGAACTGATCGGCTTTCGCGTGTTGCAGGGGCTGGTCGCCGGGCCGCTGTATCCGATGACGCAAACCCTGTTGATCGCCGTGTATCCCCCCGCCAGGCGAGGCATGGCATTGGCATTATTGGCAATGGTCACGGTGGTTGCACCGATCGCAGGGCCGATTCTCGGTGGCTGGATCACCGACAGCTACAGTTGGCCGTGGATCTTCTTCATCAACGTGCCGATCGGGATTTTTGCGGTGATGGTCGTGCGTTCGCAATTGGCCAAGCGTCCGGTGGAAACCAGCCGTCAGCCGATGGACTACGTCGGGCTGATCTCGCTGATCATCGGGGTCGGCGCGTTGCAGGTGATCCTCGACAAGGGCAATGACCTGGACTGGTTCGAATCGAACTTCATCATTATTGGTGCGGCGATTTCAGTGATCGCGCTGGCGGTGTTCGTCATCTGGGAAATGACCGACCAGCATCCGGTGGTCAATCTGCGGCTGTTTGCCCACCGCAACTTTCGCATCGGCACACTGGTGCTGGTACTGGGTTACGCCGGGTTCTTCGGCATCAACCTGATCCTGCCGCAATGGTTGCAGACCCAGATGGGTTACACCGCGACCTGGGCAGGGCTGGCCGTGGCGCCGATCGGGATTCTGCCGGTGCTGCTGTCGCCGTTTGTCGGCAAATACGCACACAAGTTCGACCTGCGTTTACTGGCCGGGCTGGCATTTCTGGCGATTGGCCTGAGTTGCTTCATGCGCGCCGGGTTTACCAACGAGGTGGACTTCCAGCACATCGCTCTGGTGCAACTGTTCATGGGCATTGGCGTGGCGCTGTTCTTCATGCCGACCTTGAGCATTCTGATGTCGGACTTGCCGCCGAGCCAGATCGCCGACGGCGCGGGCCTTGCGACATTCCTGCGAACGTTGGGCGGTAGCTTCGCGGCGTCGCTGACCACCTGGATCTGGATTCGCCGGGCCGATCAACACCATGCCTATATGAGTGAAAGCATCAGCACCTATGAGCCCGCGACGCGGGAGGCGTTGAATCAATTGGGCGGGGCGAGTGCTCCGGCGTATGCGCAACTCGACCATGTGCTGACCAGCCAGGCGTACATGCTCTCCACCGTGGATTACTTCACGCTGCTGGGCTGGGGGTTCATGGGGTTGATTCTGATTGTGTGGCTGGCGAAGCCGCCGTTTGCTGCCAAAGCAGGGCCTGCTGCCAGCGGGCACTAAGTAGAACGCGGTCAAAAATGTGGGAGCGGGCTTGCTCGCGAAGGCGGTGGTTCAGTCGACATCTCGACTGAATGACACACCGCTTTCGCGAGCAAGCCCGCTCCCACATTGGGTTTTGTGTTTGAGCTTTAGGGGGCGGGAGCGGGCAGTGCCGGCGGCGGCGCAAAATCAAACGGCGCCAGCGCATACCCGTTCTCATCCACCTGTAACGCCCAACCCTGACGGTCCCAGTCCCCCAGCACAATCCGCTTTGCCGCCTGCTCGGCGAGCTGCAGCTTATGAATCGCCGGCCGATGGGTGTGCCCGTGAATCAGGGTCTTCACGCCAAACGCCTGCATGATCCGCGGAATCTCTTGCGGCGTGACATCGACAATGTCATTGGCCTTCATCCGCGTCTGCGCCCGGCTTTCGCTTCGCAGTTTGCGCGCCAGTTTGTGGCGTGTGCTCAGCGGCAGATGGCGCAAGATGAACCGGGTGATCGGATTACGCAGGTAGCGGCGCAGCTTCATGTAGCTGACGTCGCGGGTGCAAAGACTGTCGCCGTGCATCAACAGCACCGGCTCACCGTAAAATTGCACGACGCTCGGGTCCTTCAACAGCGTGCAGCCGGCCTGTTTACAGAAGGCCTTGCCGAGCAGGAAGTCGCGATTGCCGTGCATCAGAAAAATGGCCGTGCCGCTGTCGCTCAATTGGCGCAGGGCCTGGCAGATGGAACGCTGGAAGGGCGTCATGGCATCGTCGCCAATCCACGCCTCGAAGAAGTCGCCCAGAATGTACAACGCACTCGCCGAGCGGGCGCGTCCGGCGAGCAAACTCAGAAACGCCCGGGTAATGTCCGGGCGCTCCTCTTCCAGATGCAAGTCTGAAATCAGCAGTATCACGCTTCGATGATCTCGGCTTTCTCGATGATCACGTCGTCTGCTGGTACGTCCTGGTGGCCTGCCTTGGACGTGGTGGAAACGCCTTCGATCTTGTCGACAACGTCGAAGCCCGCAACCACTTTACCGAATACCGCGTAACCCCAACCCTGAGCGGTCTTGGCGGTGTGGTTGAGGAAGCCGTTGTCGGTGGCGTTGATGAAGAACTGTGCCGATGCCGAATGCGGGTCCATGGTGCGAGCCATGGCCAGGGTGTACTTCTCGTTCTTCAGGCCGTTGTCAGCTTCGTTCTGAATGCTTGGGCTCTTGTCTTTCTTTTCCTTCATGCCAGGCTCGAAACCGCCGCCCTGGATCATGAAACCTTTGATCACACGGTGGAACACGACGTTCTCGTAGTGACCTTTTTTAACGTATTCGATGAAGTTGGCCGCGGTGATCGGGGCTTTTTCTTCGTTCAGCTCGATGACGATGTCACCGAAATTAGTGGTCAGTTTTACTTGAGTCATGATCGCTACTCTTTATAAGGAATTCGTGGGTATGGGCCATTTGCACCCTTTACCGGTTCAGCCCTTGAAGGCCGAGGTGCGCAGTTTAGCGTGACAGGCGTGAATTTCGAGGCAGTTTTTCATTTCCGTGCGATTAAATGCACGCCTTTATAGGGCCTGCTCTGTCAGCCCCTTGACAGCATCGGCTATGATAGCGGCTTTGTTTTGTCTGGCCCCCTCTGCGGCCGCGCACCTGTAAGTCAAGGATCCTATGAGCAAGCCCACTGTCGACCCTACCTCGAATGCCAAGTCCGGCCCTGCCGTGCCGGTCAATTTCCTGCGGCCGATCATCCAGGCAGACCTGGACTCGGGCAAGCACACCCAGATCGTTACCCGTTTCCCGCCGGAGCCCAACGGCTACCTGCACATCGGCCACGCCAAATCGATCTGCGTGAACTTCGGCCTGGCCCAGGAGTTCGGCGGCGTCACGCACCTGCGTTTCGACGACACCAACCCGGCCAAGGAAGATCAGGAATACATCGACGCGATCGAAAGCGACGTCAAATGGCTGGGCTTCGAATGGTCCGGCGAAGTGCGCTACGCCTCGCAGTATTTCGACCAGTTGCACGACTGGGCGGTGGAGTTGATCAAGGCCGGCAAGGCCTACGTCGACGACCTGACCCCGGAGCAGGCCAAGGAATACCGTGGCAGCCTGACCGAACCTGGCAAGAACAGCCCGTTCCGTGACCGTTCGGTGGAAGAGAACCTCGACTGGTTCGCCCGCATGCGCGCCGGTGAGTTCCCGGACGGCGCCCGCGTGCTGCGCGCAAAGATCGACATGGCCTCGCCGAACATGAACCTGCGTGACCCGATCATGTACCGCATCCGCCACGCCCATCACCACCAGACCGGTGACAAGTGGTGCATCTACCCCAACTACGACTTCACCCACGGTCAGTCGGACGCCATCGAAGGCATCACTCACTCGATCTGCACCCTGGAGTTCGAAAGCCATCGTCCGCTGTACGAGTGGTTCCTCGACGCACTGCCAGTGCCGGCGCAACCGCGTCAGTACGAGTTCAGCCGTCTGAACCTCAACTACACCATCACCAGCAAGCGCAAGCTCAAGCAACTGGTCGATGAAAAGCACGTCAATGGCTGGGACGATCCGCGCATGTCCACGCTGTCGGGCTTCCGCCGCCGTGGCTACACGCCGAAGTCGATCCGCAACTTCTGCGAAATGATCGGTACCAACCGCTCCGACGGCGTGGTTGACTTCGGCATGCTCGAATTCAGCATCCGTGACGACCTCGACCACAGCGCCCCGCGCGCCATGTGCGTGCTGCGTCCGCTGAAAGTCGTGATCACCAACTACCCGGAAGGCCAGGTCGAGAACCTCGAACTGCCGCGCCACCCGAAAGAAGACATGGGCGTGCGCGCGCTGCCGTTTGCCCGGGAAATCTACATCGACCGTGAAGACTTCATGGAAGAGCCGCCGAAAGGCTACAAACGTCTGGAATCGGGCGGCGAAGTGCGTCTGCGCGGCAGCTACGTGATCCGTGCCGACGAAGCGATCAAGGACGCCGATGGCAACATCGTCGAACTGCGTTGCTCCTACGACCCCGAAACTCTGGGCAAGAACCCTGAAGGCCGCAAGGTCAAAGGCGTGGTTCACTGGGTGCCGGCCGCTGCCAGCGTCGAGTGCGAAGTGCGTCTGTACGATCGCCTGTTCCGTTCGGCCAACCCTGAGAAGGCCGAAGACAGCGCCAGTTTCCTCGACAACATCAACCCTGACTCACTGCAAGTGCTGACCGGTTGTCGTGCTGAGCCATCGCTTGGCAATGCACAGCCGGAAGACCGTTTCCAGTTCGAGCGCGAAGGCTACTTCGTCGCCGATTTGAAGGACTCGAAACCAGGTCAGCCGGTATTCAACCGTACCGTGACCCTGCGTGATTCGTGGGGCCAGTGATTCAAGGGATTTAACGTGCTAACGATCTACAACACGCTCACCAAGAGCAAAGAAGTCTTCAAGCCGCTCGATGGCAACAATGTGCGCATGTACGTCTGCGGGATGACCGTGTACGACTACTGCCACCTGGGCCATGGTCGCAGCATGGTCGCGTTCGACCTGGTGACCCGCTGGTTGCGGTTCAGCGGTTATAACCTGACGTACGTGCGCAACATCACCGACATCGACGACAAGATCATCAACCGC
>NZ_JBIUWN010000039.1:0-6381 GCF_044743485.1 Pseudomonas sp. NPDC087614
GTAGTGGCATTGGTCTGATCGAACACACCGACCTTTCTGCCTATTCCACCCGCTTTGGCGGCTCGGTAAAGGGCTTCAATGTCGAGGAATACCTGTCGGTCAAGGAAGCGCGCAAGCTTGACCTGTTCATTCAGTACGGCCTCGCCGCAGGCTTTCAAGCCGTGCGCAATGCCGGTCTGGAAGTCACTGACGCCAACCGTGAACGCATTGGCGTCGCCATGGGGTCGGGTATCGGCGGCCTGACCAACATCGAAGAAACCAGCCGTACCCTGCATGAGACGGGGCCGCGCCGAATTTCACCGTTCTTTGTGCCAGGCTCGATCATCAATATGATTTCCGGTTTCCTGTCGATCCATCTGGGGGCACAGGGACCTAACTACGCCATCGCCACCGCGTGTACCACCGGTACGCACTGCATTGGTATGGCGGCGCGCAACATCATGTATGACGAAGCCGACGTGATGATCGCCGGCGGTGCCGAAATGGCGGCGTGCGGTCTGGGCATGGGTGGCTTCGGCGCGTCCCGTGCGCTGTCGACCCGCAATGACGAGCCGGCTCGTGCCAGCCGTCCTTGGGACAAGGGCCGTGATGGTTTCGTGCTGTCCGACGGTGCCGGTGCGTTGGTCCTCGAAGAGCTCGAACATGCCAAGGCTCGTGGCGCGACCATCTATGCCGAGCTGATTGGTTTCGGTACCAGCGGCGACGCGTTCCATATGACTTCGCCGCCCGCCGACGGCGCCGGTGCAGCCCGCTGCATCACCAATGCACTGCGTGACGCGAAGATCAATGCCGATCAAGTGCAGTACATCAACGCCCACGGCACTTCGACGCCGGCTGGCGATCTTGCCGAAGCCAACGCAATCAAGACCGTGTTCGGTGATCACGCCTACAAAATGGCGGTCAGTTCTACCAAGTCCATGACCGGTCACCTGTTGGGTGCGGCGGGTGCGGTCGAAGCGATCTTTAGCGTGCTGGCAATCAACGGCCAGGTGGCACCACCGACGATTAACCTTGAAGAGCCCGACGAAGGCTGCGATCTCGATTTTGTGCCGCACACTGCGCGCAACATGGATATCGACGTCGTGCTGTCCAACTCCTTCGGTTTTGGCGGTACCAACGGTACCTTGGCGTTCCGCCGGTTCGCAGGTTGATGGACTGCTGGGTCGACGGTCAACCGGCTGACACGCTGTCGCTGAAAGATCGCGGCCTGGCTTACGGCGATGGTCTGTTCGAGACCGTTGCCGTGCGTGGCGGCCAGCCGGTGCTGTTGGATCGGCATCTGGCGCGACTGGCCGATGGCTGTTCGCGTCTGGCCATTGCGACCGACATCGAACTGATTCGCCAAGAGCTGCTGAGCTATGCGGCGGCGATGGGCGAGGGCGTGCTCAAGCTTATCCTCACGCGGGGCGATGGTTTGCGCGGTTATGCGCCAGATCCTGCGTCGCAGGGTCGACGCATTCTGCAAGGCAACCCTCCTGCCGCTTACCCCGCTGTCCACGCGCAACTTGGCATTCGCCTCTTTCCTTGCAGCACGCGATTGGCCAGCCAGCCCTTGTTGGCGGGGCTGAAACACCTCAATCGCCTGGAACAAGTCATCGCCCGCGCCGAATGGCAGGACAGCGAACACGCTGAAGGCTTGATGCTCGATCAGGCCGGTCGAGTCATCGAAGGGGTGTTCAGCAACCTGTTTCTGGTGCGTGATGGGGTGTTGATCACACCTGATTTGAAGCGTTGCGGCGTGGCTGGTGTGATGCGCGCCGAAATATTGTTTCAGGCCGAGTCTTTGACCATCCCCACACAAATCGCCGATATCAGCCTTGAACAGCTGCAATGGGCCGATGAAGTCTTTCTCTGCAATAGCGTTTATGGCGTTTGGCCGGTACGTGCCTACGCTGCGCTGAGCTGGCCGGTTGGCCCGCTCACCCGTAAACTGCAAACCATTGCCCGCGCCCTACTGGATGCCTGATTCGTGAGACGTAAACTTTTGCTGCTGCTGGAAACCGGATTGGTTCTGGCAGGGTTGCTGTTGGGCGCCAGCACCTGGAAGATTCACTCCGCACTGGAGCAGCCTCTGAACATCACGCAGGAAGAGCTGCTGGATGTGCCGAAAGGTTCCACACCGACCCGGACTTTCCTCGAGCTCGAAACCGATGGCGTCATCAAGGACGCATTCTGGCTACGGGTTTATTGGCGGTTCAATCTTGCCGGTACGCCAATCCACAGCGGTGAATACCGCATGCAGCCGGGCATGACTGTCGATGGTCTGATCGACTTGTGGAAGCGTGGGGAGGTGGTTCAGTACAGCCTGACGTTGGTTGAAGGATGGAATTTCCATCAAGTGCGCGCGGCGTTGGCCAAAGACGAAAAAATCGAGCACACCCTCAATGGTCTTAGCGACAGCGACGTCATGGCGAAGATCGGCCACAAGGGGCTGTTCCCGGAAGGTCGTTTCTTCCCTGATACCTACCGCTTCGAGCGCGGCATGTCCGATACCGAACTGCTGAAAAAGGCCTTTGATCGTCTCGACGAAGTATTGGCCAAGGAGTGGGAAAATCGCTCCGCCGACGCGCCTTACAGTGAGCCTTATCAAGCGCTGATCATGGCCTCGCTGGTTGAGAAGGAAACCGGCGTGCCGCAGGAACGCGGTCAGATTGCCGGCGTCTTTGTGCGTCGGATGGCGGTGGGCATGCAATTGCAGACCGATCCAACAGTGATTTATGGCTTGGGCGATCGTTACACCGGCAAGCTGACCCGTGCTCATTTGCGAGAGCCGACGCCTTATAACACCTACGTGATTCCTGGCCTGCCGCCGACGCCGATTGCAATGGTTGGGCGTGAAGCGATTCACGCTGCGTTGAACCCGGTGGAGGGCACCAGTCTCTACTTCGTCGCACGTGGCGACGGCAGCCATGTCTTCTCTGACGACCTCGATGCACATAATCGTGCGGTGCGCGAGTTCCAGCTCAAGCGACGCGCCGATTACCGCTCCAGTCCGGCGCCAGCAGTCACGCCTGAGGCGGCTCCGGCATCCGATGAAGCGAAACCTGCAGCATCACCGCAAACTGCGCCTGAGTCGCCGCCGCAGGTTTCGCCTCAGGAGGCTGCACCGGACGCTGCGGCACCACAAGACACGCAATGACTTTGATTAAGGACTGCCTGTGACTGGCTTGTTTATTACCTTGGAAGGCCCGGAAGGCGCCGGCAAGAGCACCAACCGCGAATACCTGGCAGAGCGCCTGCGCGCCGCCGGTATCGAGGTGCTGTTGACCCGTGAGCCCGGCGGTACTGCGCTGGCCGAACGGATTCGCGACGTGCTGCTGGCGCCGGCCGACGAAGTCATGAATCCGGACGCCGAGCTGTTGCTGGTTTTCGCCGCGCGTGCCCAGCATCTGGCTGAAGTGATCCGTCCGGCTCTGGCCCGTGGTGCAGTGGTGTTGTGTGACCGGTTCACTGATTCGACATATGCCTATCAGGGCGCTGGTCGCGGTTTGTCGCTGGAACGTATCGCGACGCTGGAAACCTTCGTACAGGGTGATCTGCGCCCGGATCTGACGCTGATTTTCGATCTGCCGGTGGAAATCGGCCTGGCCCGTGCCAGTGCGCGGGGGCGTCTGGATCGTTTCGAGCTTGAAGGACGGGCATTTTTCGAAGCGGTGCGCGGCGCGTTTCTCAAGCGTGCTGAAGCCGATCCTTCGCGTTACGTGCGGATCGATGCCGGTCAGCCGTTGGCACAAGTCCAGCAATCGCTGGATACATTGCTGCCGCGTTTGCTGGAGCTGAGCCGTGGCTGAGGCCTATCCGTGGCAAGACAGCCTCTGGCAGCATCTGGCCGGACGTAGCCAGCACGCCCACGCCTATCTGCTACATGGCCCGGCCGGTATCGGTAAGCGGGCCTTGGCGGAGCGGCTAATGGCCAGCCTGTTGTGCCAGCGTCCGACGCCTGAAGCCTGCGGTGAGTGCAAATCCTGCTTGCTGCTCAAGGCTGGCAGCCACCCGGACAATTACATCCTCGAACCGGAAGAAGCCGACAAGGCAATCAAGGTCGATCAGGTGCGTGATCTGGTCAGCTTCGTGGTGCAGACCGCGCAACTGGGCGGACGCAAGGTGGTGTTGGTCGAGCCGGTGGAGTCGATGAACATCAACGCCGCAAACGCCTTGCTCAAAAGTCTTGAAGAGCCTTCCGGCGACACGGTATTGCTGTTGGTCAGTCACCAGCCGAGCCGTTTGTTGCCAACGATCAAGAGTCGCTGCGTGCAGCAGGCCTGTCCGTTGCCGAGTGAGGCGATGAGCCTGCAATGGCTGGCTCAGGCGCTGCCGGAATGTTCCGCAGAGGAGCGTGTCGAGCTGTTGACGTTGGCGGCGGGCTCGCCATTGGCGGCGGTCAGCCTTCAGTCTCAAGGTGTGCGCGATCAGCGCGCGCAAGTGGTCGAAGGTGTGAAGAAGCTGCTCAAGCAGCAGCAATCGCCGACGCAACTGGCCGAAGAATGGAAAAGCATTCCAATGCTGCGTCTGTTCGATTGGTTTTGCGATTGGTCGAGCCTGATCTTGCGTTATCAACTGACGCAGGACGAAGCCGGTCTTGGCCTGACCGATATGCGTAAGGTTGTGCAGTACCTCGCGCAGAAAAGTGCGCAGGGCAAAGTCCTCGATATTCAGGACTGGATTCTCGCCCAGCGGCAGAAAGTCCTGAGCAAGGCCAACCTCAACCCGACACTGTTGCTGGAGGCGTTGTTGGTGCAATGGGCGGGATTGCCTGGCCAAAGATAAGAATGTGTACCTAGACTCTGAGCATCAGCAGTGGAGGTCAACATGAACGAACCTGTCAGCCCCGGGCCGCGCAACGGCATTTTGTCCCTGACCATCAAGGACAAATCCGTGCTTTATGCCGCTTATATGCCGTTCATCAAGAACGGTGGTCTGTTCATCCCGACCAACAAGAGCTACAAGTTGGGCGATGAGGTGTTCATGCTGCTGAACCTGATGGATGAAGCGGAAAAGATTCCGGTCGCCGGCAAGGTCGCCTGGATCACCCCCAAAGGTGCGCAAGGCAACCGCGCCGCCGGTGTCGGCGTTCAGTTCAACGAGGGCGACAACACGGCCCGTAGTCGCATCGAAACCCATCTGGCCGGAGCGCTGAAATCCGACCGTCCCACTCATACGATGTAAGTAGCTGCCTTTTTATGCTCGTAGATTCCCATTGTCACCTTGATCGCCTTGACCTCGCCGCCCATGACGGCTCGCTGGATGCTGCACTGGATGCCGCTCGCGAGCGCGGGGTCGGGCACTTTCTGTGCATCGGCGTGAGTGCCGATAACGCTGCCGACGTCAAAGCCCTTGCTGAGCGTTATGACGACGTTGATTGCTCGGTTGGCGTGCATCCGCTGGACGTACAGCCTGGCGCGGCGCCAGCGCTGGACTGGCTGTTGCACGAACTCAATCATCCGAAAGTGGTGGCGATTGGTGAAACCGGTCTGGATTACCACTACGAACCGGAAGCCGCCGAGCTGCAGCAAGAGTCGTTCCGTCTGCACTTGCAGGCCGCGCAGCAGACCGGCAAACCGGTGATCATCCACACCCGCGGTGCCCGCGCCGATACCCTTGCGCTGCTGCGCGAGGCGGCGCTGCCCCAAGCAGGGGTGCTGCATTGCTTTACCGAAGATTGGGACATGGCGAAAGCTGCGTTGGACATGGGTTATTACATTTCCTTGTCCGGCATCGTCACGTTCCGCAATGCTGACGCGTTGCGCGATGTGGCGAGCAAAGTCCCGGCCGATCGCCTGCTGGTCGAAACCGACTCGCCGTACCTGGCGCCTGTCCCTTATCGCGGCAAACCGAACCTGCCGCAGTACGTGCGCGAAGTGGCAGAGTTTCTGGCGATGCTGCGTGGCGAACACTACGAGCGTTTTGCCGAGCAGACCACCGAAAACTTCAAGCGTCTGTTTCCGCTGGCCCATGTAAAAGCCTGAATCGCAGGCAAAAAAAACCCGGGTTCTGGGGGGTGAATCCGGGTTAAGACCATTAGGAGTAAAACAAAGGCACGCGGTCCCTTGGTACCTTTATCGGCCCGGCACTTGGGGGAGATGCCGCCCGACAGTTCAAGTATTGATCAGTCTGGCGTGCAGTCCAGTTAGCAGGTCGGGGTTTTTAAACAAATTTGGAATACGTTTGCTTCAGTTGAGTTCTCATTACCCCCCAAACGTTCGCAAAATGAACAAGAAACACAGATATGGTCGGATGATCCGTGCATTTTTGTGCAAGTTAGGCATAATACGCGGCTTCGAATTTTGACCCCAACAGACCTTTTCTTATGCACAAAGAACCTCGTAAGGTCCGTGAGTTTCGTCGCCGCGAGCAAGAAATTCTCGATACCGCGCTCAAGCT